>VBKJ01000017.1 GCA_005879795.1 Deltaproteobacteria bacterium | reverse complement strand
CGACTACCGACGCATGGCCGACGTCGTTCGCGGCGTCCATCGCGCGGTGCTGACGCTCGCGCGATGACGCCCGCGCGCCGCTAGGATCGCCGTCCATGGAGACGCGGCTCGACGTCTCGCGACAGCGGTTCGTGCGGGAGACGGCCGCACGCTTCTTCCTGCGCTTCCACATGTCGCTCATCTTCGCGGGCGCCGCGGCCGGCGGCGTGCTCGCGAGCCGATGGCTCTTCGTCAGCGGTGTGGACGCTCTCGCCGAGCGCTACGCGCTGGCTGTCGTCGGCGCCTACTTCGTCTTCTTCGTCCTCGTCCGCGGCTGGATCTTCTACGCCACGCGGCTGGCGCCCGATCCCGGGCTCGATGCGCCGGGCGGCTGGCCGGGCGGTGGCGGTGGCGGCGGCCCGCACGTCGCGGGCGGCGGTGGTCAGTTCGGCGGCGGCGGCGCGAGCGGGACGTTCGAGGGAGGCGTGCTGCCGCGGATCGAGGCCGCGACGCCGTCGTCCGGGGGCGGTGGATCGGGGTTCTCGCTGGACCTCGACGACGCGTGGCTCGTCGTGCTCGCGCTGCTGGTCTTCGTCGCGTGCCTCGGTGGTGCCGCGCTCTGGGTGGTGTGGCAGGCGCCGGTGATCCTGCCCGAGGCGGCCTTCGAGGCCTTGCTCGCCGCGGGCCTCGTCAAGGCGGCGCGGCGCGCGCAGACCGGCGGCTGGGCGCGCGGCGTGTTGCGCTCGACGGCGCTGCCCTTCGCGCTCATGCTCGGCGCCTCGGTCGTCCTCGGCTGGGCGGTCCAGCACGCGTGCCCGGCGGCGACGCGGCTGCTGGATCTGCTGACCCGCTGTCCGTAGGAAATGGGGGGCCTCGAAGGGCCCCCCATACCCACACGCTCGGGCGCCCCGGCGAAGCCGTGGCACCCCTCGATACTCCGACAGGCTCCTGACCCGACCCCGAGCGGTCAGCTCCCGGAGACGGCGCCCGAGACGAGCCCGCTCACCAGATAGCGCTTGAAGACGTAGTACAGCACGACGGGCGGGATCGAGTAGACCGTGGACACCGCCATCAGCAGGTTCCACGGCGCGTTGTCCGTCGTGAGGAAGTTGCCCATGGCCACGGGCAGTGTGATGCGCGGCTCGCCGGTCAGCAGCAGCAGCGCATAGAGGTACTCGTTCCAGGCGTAGAGAAACGCGTAGGTCCCGATCGCGATGAGCGGCGGCCGGATGAGCGGCAGGTAGAGGTGAAAGAACGTGGCGAGGATCCCCGCGCCGTCGATGGCGCCCGCCTCTTCGATCTCCGGCGGCAGCGAGCGCGCGCAATCCGAGAGCACCCAGAGCGCATACGGCGAGGCGAACGTCACCATGGCCAGCACGACCGCCAGCTTGCTGTCGATGAGGTCGTAGTCCGCCATCATCCGGAAGAACGGGATGGACAGGAACGACGACGGGATCACATAGGTGAAGAGCGTGAGCCCGGACACCCAGCGGCGGAAGCGGAAGTTGATCCGCGCCATCGCGAACGAGCCGAGGGCGGCGATGGCGGCCACCACGACCATCGCCCACACGGCGATCACGAGGCTGTTGCCGATCTGCTGCCAGAAGTAGCGCACGAACGGGTTGTCCTGCCCCATCGTGTACACGTAGTTGCGGATCGTGGGGTGCTCGACGTAGAGCCCGGGCTTGAAGAGGTCGTTCGTCGGGGTGAACGACAGCAGGAGCATGTAGTAGACGGGGAACAGCGTCCAGGCCAGCATGACCACGGCCACCACGCTGAGCCACACGTGCAGGGCCCGTGAGTGTCGCGCGCGGCTCATATCTTCACCCACCGCAGCAGCATGCCGATGAAGACCAGCGTCGCCGGCATCGCTACCGCGAAGGTGGCCATGCCCCACTCGAGCCGGCCCATGGTGAACGTGTACCGGTAGGCGAGCGTCGCCAGCACGTGCGTGGAGTCGCCGGGCGCGCCGCCGGTCATCAGCCACGGCACCGTGAAGTCGCCGAGCGTGAAGACCATCGAGAGCAGCGTGCAGATCAGGTAGAGATTGCGCAGGAGCGGGAAGGTGACGTGCCAGAAGTTCTGCACGCTGGAGGCGCCGTCGATGGCCGCCGCCTCGTAGAGCTCGTTCGGGATCGCGCGCCGTCCGGCCAGGAAGATGATGGTCCAGAACGGCAGGTACTTCCAGATGTGGAACACCATCACCGCCCCCAGGGCCGTCCAGTACTGCGCGAGCCACGGCACCGAGGGCAGGCCGAAGACGCCGAGCAGGTAGTTGAAGATGCCCCACTGCGAGTTGAGCATCCAGCGGAACGACAGGATGCCGGGCAGGGCGGGGATCGCCCACGGGATCAGGAAGAGCGCGGCGAGCAGGCGGATCCAGCGAAAGGGGTAGTCGAGGATCCCCGAGAGCAGGAGCGCCAGCACGAGCTTCACGTTGACGGCGACGCCTACGTACCAGAGCGTGTTGATCGCCGTCTGCCGGAAGATCGGGTCGGAGAAGAGCGCGCGATACGCGTCGGCGTCGAGCGCGAACCAGACGCCCATCGTCATCGGGTAGATCACGAACGCCGCGAAGAGGAAGAGCAGCGGCGCCGTGAAGAGAAAACCGTGGAGGGTGCGCGAGCGGAGGAGCCGCCCGCGCACCGTCGTCCTCATCGGCAGGTTACTTGAAGTGCGTGAAGATGGCCTTGACGCGCTCGATGCCCTCGTCGGCCGCCTTGTCGGCCGTCCACTTGTCGATGGCGATGCGCGCCATGGCCTTGCCCCACACGTTCTCGTCGTAGACCTGCGAGAACGCCGGGTGCTTCCAGTGGTCGAACACCTTGTTCTCCCGGTCGAGGAAGATCGTGGTGGCCACCGGCACGTGCAGATCTTTCTGGCCCTTCGGGCCCTTGTGGCCCGTGCGCCAGAACGGATCGTCAGCCACGTCCTTGAAGGCCGGGAACCAGCGGCCGTTGGCCGCCTTGATGTATTCCGAGAAGCGCTCCCGCTCGACGACGAATTTGATGAAGTCTCTGGCGGCCTTCTGGTTCTTGCTCTCGGCGGGAATGATGATGGTCTTCACGGCCGAGAGGTAGCGCGCCTTCTTGCCGTCGGGCCCGTCCGGCCACTCGATCGTCGCCATGTTGTCGAAGTAGTTCTTCTTCTCGGGATCTTCCTTGTTGAAGAACTGCGCGGCCGGGATCGACTGCGACGGGTTCGGCGTCATGACGATGAGCCGGCTGTGGAAGCCCGCGTTGTTGTCGCCGTCCGTCCAGTTGGTGGCGTCCGGCGGCACGTAGCCCGAGGTGAACAGCTCGCCGAACCACTTGAGCGTCTCGGTGATGGCTTTCTTGTTCTTCGCCTGGTCGGCGACCACCTTGCCCTCGGCGTCGATCACCTCGCCGTGGTAGGAGAGCAGCGCCATGTCGAAGTTGTAGAGCGTGTCGCTGGCGCGCGTCGACTCCGTCATCCCGATGCCGTACAGCTTGCCGTACTTTGCCGCGTCCTTCTTGCGCAGCTCGTCCTGCGCCTTCTTCCAGTAGCCCCAGTACGCGTCCCACTTCATCGGGATCCTGTCGGGCGCGTCGGCCATCCCCACCTCGCGCAGCATGTCGCGCCAGTAGTGGATGTGCATCGTCTGTGCCTCGATGGGCACCCCGTAGTACGCGCGCTTCTTGGTCTTGCTGTTCAGCACGTGGGCGACGGCCAGCATCTTCTCGTTGTAGCGCGGCTTGAGGTCGCTCACGATGTCCGAGCAGTCGGCGAGCTGGCCCGTCCAGCCGTACTTCGGCACCACCTGCCAGTCGTTGAAGAAGCAGAAGGCGACGTCGGGCACGCGGTGCGCGATGAGCGCCGCGTTGATCTTCTTGAGCAGGTCTTCCTGCGCGGTGAAGGAGAGGTCGACCTCCACCTTGGCTCGGTTCTCGAACTCCTTCACGATCTTCTGCATGGCGGTGTCTTCTTCGGGGTAGTAGCCCTTGTTCCACCACACGACCACTTTCGACGCCTGCGCCCGCGCGACGAGCGGGAAGCCGGCGATCGACGTGGCGCCGGTGGCGAGCGCGGTGACTTTCAAGAACTCGCGGCGAGTCTGACGCATCCTGTCCTCCTCGTTGAGGTGAGCGAACGGCGGGGAGTATACGCCGCGGCCCGAGAGGCGACAAGGAAGCGTCTCAGACCTGCGCTCCTGGGAACGTGCGATTTCCGGTGAGAGCACCGCATCGCGCCGGGCATCCTGCCCGGGCCGCCGTCGCGAGGCGGGTCGAGGCGGTGGTATCATCGCGGACTACATGCAGATCGTCAGAGAGTTCCTCGCGTGAGTGAGCTCGTTCCCGGCTGCGCGGTCGTCACCGGCGGCGGCTCCGGGCTCGGGCGCGGCATC
>VBKJ01000016.1 GCA_005879795.1 Deltaproteobacteria bacterium | reverse complement strand
TCCGGGCTGGAGGGCCTACGTCGACGGCCAGCCGGCGACGCTCCACCGCGCGAACCTGGCCTTCCGCGCGGTCGCCGTGCCGGCGGGGCAGCACACGGTCGCGTTCCGCTACGAGCCGAGGTCGGTGCGGGTAGGTCTGGTGCTGACGGCGCTCGCAGGATGCGTCATCGTGGGGATGCTGGTCGGCGCCGAGGTGGCGGTGCGGTGATCGACCCGAGCGCGATCAGACCTCGGCGGCGTGAGCAGAGACGCACACCCCGCTCCGGGCCGCCGCCCTTCTACTGCCTGGTCTATCGCGTCGTCCGTCGCGTCCCGCGCGGCAGGGTGGTCACCTACGGCCAGGTGGCCGCCATCCTCGGCCAACCGCGCGGCGCGCGGGCAGTGGGGATGGCTCTGGGCGCGCTGCGCGGTCCCCTGCTCGACCTCGTGCCGTGGCAGCGCGTCATCAACGCGGCCGGCCGCTGCAGCCATCGTGACGGCTTCTGGGCCGGCATCCAGCGCGAGTTCCTCGAGAGCGAGGGCGTTCGCTTCGATCGCCACGGTCGCGTGGACCTGAAGCGGACGCGGTGGCCGGGACCCCGGCGAGAGTGGGTCACGAGGCTACGTCACGAGCTCTGAATCTGAGCCCTCCATGTAACGGTCGCCCCGCAGCGTCAGCAGCGGCGGCTGTCCGGGGCGCGTGCCGAGCTCCCAGGTGACGGCATCGGGTGCAGTGCCCCAGGCCCGCACGCGGCCCTGGTGGATGCCCCGCAGGTGGTGCCAGGCGCAGACGGTGATGCGGTTGTCGCGCGCATTGCCGCCGCCGCGCGAGCGGAAGAGGAGATGGTGGTCGTGCAGGTTTCGGCGCGACGTGCATGCCGGGACCGCGCACCGCCAGCCGTCGCGCGCGAAGATCGGATCGCGGTGCCGCGGTTGCGTGCTCCACTCCTGGTGCACGTGGTCGAGGAGGCGCTCGAGGCCCCGCCAGGACGGCTCGGTGAGCCGGGTGAAGCTGGTGATCGCGCTGCGGAGGAGGATGGCGACCGAGGCGGGGGCGAAGAACGTGATGTCGGCGTCGACGGCGTGCGCACACACTTGCCGCTGGGGCCGCACCAGCCGCGTGCCGAGGGGCGGGGGGCCGGGGGCCTCCCCGCACGTGTCGCGCACGGCGAGCGTCCACTCGACCTCGTCGACGAGGCGGCGGACGGTGACCGCCTGCGCACGCGCCACCCAGGCGGCCGCGCTACCCTCGTCGGCGACGGGCAGGAGACTGAGCGCCCGCAGCCACGACACCTCCCCCTGCCGGTACGCCGCCGCCAGGGCGGGCAGCGCGGCGCTGCGCCGCTCGAGCGAGACCAGCGCCCGGGCCTTGCGCGCCGACAGCCCGAGGCGCTCCTGCACGTAACGCGCCGCGGTCGGGAATCCGAGCAGCCGGTGCAGGCGCCGCGCGAACACGAGGTGCAGCAGGCGGCCCATCTGGAAGTCGACCCGCTGCATGGCACGGAGGGCGGCCCGCATGCGCCGATCGAGGGCGAAGGCGTTCAGGTCCTCGGCCCCGCGCGCGAACGCCTTGACGTCCTCGGGCAACGCCTCCTGGACGGCCGACCAGTCGAGCGCCGGCAACGGGTCGCGGGCCTCATACTCGGGAAGGGGCCTCGGTACGGGATCGGGCAGCCCCGCCAGCGGATCGTCGGGCTCGACTCCGCGCGCCGAGTGCCCCTCGGCGGCGATGGCCTCGGCCGCGTGCCACGGCGCGACCTCGCTGCCGCACATGCAGCGAGCGAGCTCCAGCACCTCGCTCCAGCGCGCGCGGACGTGGCGCGGGCACGGCAGCCGCACCCGCACGCGCGGCTCACCGTCGATGGTGTCGCCGGCGACGCGCCGGCCGGCCCTGCGCGCCACGGTCGCCTCGAGCGCCCGCACGGTCCGAAAGCGGGCGATGAGCAGCCAGAGGGGCGCGTCCTCGGGGGTGGCCAGCGCCACCAGGCAGCGCGCCTGCGACCAGTTGATCTCGCCGCTGTCGAAGGCGTCGCCGATGGCCGGAAGGCGCGCCATGCCCTCGACCACGTGGGCGAGCGTCTGAAGCTCGCGCGCGGAGAGCCCGAGCCGCTCGCGGGTGTAGTCGCGCAGGCGGGCGAAGCCCAGGTCGTGGTGGTGGTGGTGGCGGCGGAGGAAGCCGCGGGCGAGCGTGCCGAGGACCCTCCGGGCGCGGGCCTCCTGGCGGGCCAGGCGGCGGAGGTAGCCGTCGAGCATGGTGGCGCAGTCGGCCGCCATGAGCCCGCGGCCGGCGTCGGCCGCGAGGACGTCGGTGGGCACGATGTCCGGGTGCACAGCCCCGGGAGCCGGGCAGGCCTCCATTGGAGGCGAACAATAGGCGAAAGCGCCGCCTCTGTCAAGCCCGCCCCTTGCTTTCTAGCGCACGATTGCATGCTCGGGAGGCGACCTGCACGTTCTTCAGCGGCGATCCGCGAGGCCCGTGAGGTGATGGAGCTCCTTCTGAAGATCACCGGGTCGGTGCCGATGGAGCCTGTATCGATGCTTCTCTACGGCTTCGACCCCGACCTGATCTGGCCCGACACGCCGAACTACGTCGCGGAGTGGGGGATGGCCGACGGATCGGCCAGCCGATAGAAGGTCGTCTCGTCGCTTTTGCCTCGGCCGTGGACGGGCACGAAGACATTAGGGTTGCTCTTGATCCATGCGAGCTCCCGGACGTCGGCCTGCCGCCGTTTCCAACCCGCGCTGAGCGGACCCACGGCGATCCAGCGGACCCGTCGCCGCCGCAACTCGGCAATCCACGCATCGAGTCCATCGCTCGCGGAGGGCACCCACGTGACCCTTCGGTCGATGAAGCGGCCATAGAGGAGATACGGCTCGCGATCGAGGAAGTGTCCGATCACGTCGTCGGGGCCGAGCGTCTCGACGAACGCCGCGCCGGAGCCGTATCTCCTCATCCGTTCCTCACTATGCTGATGCCGCAGGCGCAGGCTACCGACGACGAAGGCGACAACGAGCAGGCAAGCGGCGGTCGCTGCGGAAAAGGCGGAGCGTGGGCGGCGCTGCGAACGGACGTAGTCCACGACCAACCAGGTCCCCCAAATCGCCGCGATCAGCAGCGCGGGTGAGTGCAGGTACCATCCGCGCGCCTCACGAATCGCAACCAGCGCCGCCACCACGCCGACAAGCGGTAGCATGCGCCCGAGACGCGTCGCACCGAGCGCGGCGAGGACGCCCAATGTGCCGAGGAAGGGCACGGCATAACGCAGGCCTTCCCGGACCCACGGCGTGATTCGGAATCCCGTGTTCGCGTTGCCGCCGCTGAACGGCGTCAGGCAATACAGCAGGGCCGTCCCGGCCATGATGCCGGTCAAAACAAGACGTGCTCGCTTCTTCCCGGGATCGCTGTCGAGCTGACCGGGTCGCCAGACGACCGCGAGCGCTGCGAGCACGGCGAAGGGAAGGCCGAGATTCGCCCGGAGCACGCGAAACAGGATCGCCCAGTCGTGTGGGTCCGAGATGTTGAAACACGAGAGCAGGGTCGTGCGACGAAGGTATTCCCGGGTGAGCGTGCCCGGGAAGACGATTGTGTTCCCGACCTTGACCTGGACATCACCGACGGGATTCCCGACGTCGATGAAATTCCTCGCGTACCAGAATGTGCCGACCCAGATTGCGGCAACGGTGACAAAGATCAATGCGACCCGTTCCGGCCCGGCGTGTTCCGCAGGTGAAGACGGAGGCCAGCGTGTCCAACGGGCAAGCACGCACGCCGTCGCGAGCACGAGGGGCCCGTACACGAGGCCCGAGGTCTTGACGCCGCAGACGACCGCTACCGCCGCGAGGGGGAGACCCGCGTCGACGCCGGACTTGCTCCTGGCGAGAACGGCGGATCCGTATAGTCCCGCCACGAAGAAGGCTGCCAGCGCGAGGTCGACGTGCAGGCTGAACATCAGCATCGATATGACAGGACCGCTCAGCAGAAGCGCGACCGCTGCGAGTGCGGCGAGCCTCCGAGCCCCGAGGTCGAGACTCAAGAGGTACGTCGAGATTGCGAACACCGCGGCCGCGACGAGATTCGGCAGCGTGACGAGGAAATCATCGCGAAACGAGATTACGAACAATGTGCTCAGCGCTTCCCACCCGAAGGGATAGCGACCGATGAACCCTGACCCCATTCCGAGCGATGGCAGGTCGACGAACGAATGCTTCTGGTAGTACTCGGCTACCGCGGTCAGATGGTAGAGCAGCGAGTCGTAGTCCGTAGTCGGTGTTCGAGCGAGCCTGAGAAGGATCGCCACGCCGAGACCGCCCACTGTTGCGACGAGGAGTCGTTCGAGCGGCACGAACGGCCGCTCCCCGAAGTCGCGTCGCGCCGTGGAATCGCTCCCGCGGCAGACGCAGATGATGCCGCCGATGCCGAGAGCCGTCTCCACCACCACGAGCGCGGCCATGTCGAGATGCCCCGCTGCCCCGAGGAGCAAGGCCACGGCCATGTCGAGCAGCGTCCAGACGACGAGAAAGTAGAGAAGGCCATGCGCCAACGCCGCGGTATGCCGCCTCCCGCTCGCAGTGGCGAGCAGAAACGCCCATGGCGACGGCCCCGCGACGACCGCAAGGAATACGACGATATCACAGGCGTGTCGGCCGATCCCCGTGGCGCCCGCCTAGAAGGTTGCGTGGCGCTCGCCGAGGACGCGCGTCGCGACGTTGCCGGGCGTCTCGTCCAGCTCCGATCCAGTCCTCGTCGCGCGCGACATCCCGGATCCCGAGGTCGGAGCTGGCATGCTCGGCGTCGCAGTTCCGGCGCCGGGGTCCCACTTCTTCGACATCCTGATGGAGCCGTGGCAGTAAAGATCGTCTGGCCGACCGCGATGATATCCGCGCTTCCTCGCGTCGCGTGCCCGGAGGTTCGTGAGCATGCTCATCGATTCCCGCCCGCGCTGCTTACCATGCCCGTTCTGTAGGGCGAAAGACGGTGGAGGGAGTCAGGTGATCTCGCCGCGGTCGAAGGCGGCGCCGATGGCCGGCAGCCGCGAAGACCCGTCGGGCCCGCGCCTCCTGGTGGGCGAGGCGGCGGAGGTAGCCGTCGAGCAGGGGGGCGCACTCGGCTGATGTACGCGACCCGCACGTTCTCGAGACAGCCCCTCAGCACGCCCAAGAGTTGGAGCGAACCTTCGCGCGCGCGACGCCTGCCGTGCTAGGGAACCCTGACGTGCGCCCCCTCACACTGAAGGCTTTGAAGGCGCTCAACCGGACTGTCGGCCCGCTCCTGCCGCCCGGCCTCCTCGCGCGCACGTACCCGCAGGGGCGCATCCACGTCGATGACCAGATGCTCCGATCCGAGGCGCCCGAGGATGTGCGGCACTACTTCAACACGGGACCGCTCGCCGTGGCCGAGATCGACGACGCGCTCAGGCTCGCCGGTCGGCGGTTCGACGACATCACTTCGTGCCTGCTGTTGCCTTCGGGCTACGGGCGCGTCGCGCGAACGCTACGGACCCGGATGCCCGCCTCGCGCATCACGGCGGCCGACGTGGACCGGCAGGCGGTACGCTTCTGCGTGCGTGAGTTCGGCTTGAAAGGCCTCGTCGTGCCCTCCGATCCACGCCGGGCGCGCTTCCCGGACAACTACGATCTCATCTTCGTCGGGTCCTTGCTCACGCACCTGCCCGCGGCGACTGGCCTCGCGCTACTGGACGTGCTCGTCGGGGTGCTCTGCCCGGCCGGCCTGCTGATGTTCACGACGCAGGGGGAGTCATGCCTTGCGCACCTCGACTGGTATGGGCCGGAGTTCGTGGCGGCGGAGACCGAATTCCGCCGCGCGCTCGCAGAGTATGGGGTTGGGTTCGTCCCTTATCGGCGCTGGGCAGTTTACGGCATCACGCTGCACGCGCGAAGGTACGTGGAGAGGGTAATGTCCGAGCGCTTCGCGCCTGGAATCGTGCTCCTCCGCTTCAAGGAGCGCGGCTGGACCGCGCATCAGGATGTCTGGTCCTACGTCCGGGCCGCGTAGGCGGCCGGAGGGCCATCTCATTCCGAGCCATTCCCTTGTCGCGAGGCTTCGGAGGCGCGGGTTTTGATCCTCTACCCGCTTCTTGGGGGCGAGGACGAGATGATCCAGTAGTCGTGCCACGTGGGGAACGAGAGAATGCTGCATCGGATTGTCGCGTTGGTGCTCGGGGCGGTTTCGGCCGGCGACTGGCTCATGTTCGTCGCAGCCAACGGCGTCGCCCGCGGCAACGACACGCGAGCCTACCTGCGTCTGGCCGACGCCCTGTGGTCGCTGCGTGTCGTGACGTCTGCCCGCACCCCCGGCTATCCGATGTTCCTGGTGGCCTGCCGCGCCGTCGCTGCTGCGCTCGCACCGACCTTGGCTGGGTCGTCGCAATCCTTCAGACGCTTTTGCTGTCGGGGAACGCGGCCAGGGCGCCGACGCTGGGCCGGGTCGGGAGCCGCCACCCGACATGAGCGCCTGCTCGGTCAGCTCGGGGATGAAGTTTCGTCCCGAGGCGCGCACACGAAGCACGCCGCACGGCCCCACGTGTAGACCTCCAGCGTCTCGAAGCCGACCGTCGCCAGCATGGCCCGAATGCAGCTGGGCGTGAATCCCCAGAACCAGTTCGCATAGTACCAGTCGTGGCGGAAGGGCGTATCGAGCCCGAATTTGACCCCGGCGATCCGCCGCACGAGCTTGCGGTGAAAGCGGGCGTCGAGAAAGGGATAGTAGACCGCGAGCTGCGGGATATCCTGCTCGGGGATCGTCGCGGAGCCGAGGATGAGAGTGCGGCGGCAAAGGGCGCGAAGCTGCTCCACGGTCGTGAGGGGGTTGGGCATGTGGTAGAGGACGCCCGAGCAGAACACGACGTCGACCTTGCCCAGCCGCCCGGGAAGGGTCGGATCGTTGATGTCGCCTTGCACGAAGGTGACGCGCGGGCCTCGACGCGCATTCTCCGCATGGAATCGCTCGGTGGCTTCCTGCACGTCGACGCCCGTCACCTGCACGGCTCCCTTGTCGAGCGCGTGGAAGGCGTAGGCCCCGTCGACGTTCCACATGCAGCCGACGTCCACGAACGAGTGGCCGGGCGCGTGGCGTTCGATCAGCATCCGAAGGCGGTCCTGGTACGAGGGCCGGCGCAGCAGCGCCGCGGCCAGGCCTGCGCAGCGGTCCCTCAGCGTCATGCCGAGGCCGGTGTGACCACGAAGATGCGCCGGTAGGGCGGCGTGCCGTCGGCGTACCGAAGCAACCGTTCCACGACGGCCGGCACGAGCATCAGCGCCGCTCTGAATGCGACGCGGCGCGCGAAGGACAGCTGGCTCATCATCATCCACTCGTGGAACCGCACCGACTCGTTGCTGCACGTGAGCACCTTCCACGTCCCCGGTAGTTCGTCCAGCACGCGCTCGTCCGGGAAACCGTTGCGCATGTGCTCCTCCAGCCAGCGCGGCGGCGACAGGCTCCTCCTGCGGTATTCCTGGTAGAGGCTTCGATCGACCCTGAGCGCGTCCGGCCCGCAGGGGAAGCCGATCACGGCCAGCTTCCTCGTCACTCGAAGAGCCTCGCGCAGGACGTTGGAGCGAGCTGCCGGATCGACGTGCTCCAGGACGTCCGACAGGACGACGGCGTCGAAGGATGCGTCCGGAAACGGCAGGCTGCGCGCTTGAGCGATGACCGGCACGAGCGGTGGAGTCGGGGGCAGCTCGAACTCCATGTCGCAGCCGACGAAGGCGCAGCGGTGGAACCAGCCGATGCCGAACGGTCCGGAGCCGACCTCGAGGAGCCTGTCGCCGGGCGACATGTGTTCCCGGAGGAGTCGACGGATGGGAAAGTAGCGAGCAGCGCGATCGAGAAGCGGAAACGAGCCGATCGTTGGAACCCTAGGCATCGGCTGACTTGGCGCGGGCGCTGGCGGCGCCTCGCTGCATCCCGACGCGACCGCTCCACCAGGCTCTGTAGCGGAGGAACGCGAGGATGTAGCCGCACGCCTCGCGCCTCCCGCACGCCGCGGAGAGCCGGTTGCGCTCGTACCCCGGCGAGGCCGCATGGGGCAGCCCGAGCAGCGCGCGTCCGTAGTGCCAGCGGACGCGCCCCGCAACCTTGCGCAGCGCCTGGTACCGAGCGTCGATGAACCCCTCCCCCCAGCCCGTCCAGAATGCTCGGCGCAGGAACCACGCGGCGTCGAGCCGTGCCGGATCCACCAGGTGCTCGACCTCGGCGCGGGGATCGTATCGGACGCCGTAGCCCCGTCCGAGAAGCCGCAGGCAGAGCTCGCTCTCCTCGCCGACGCTCGGCCGGCTGCCGCGGGGCCCGAGACGGACGTCGAAGCCTCCCACCTCCAGCAGGGCTCCTCGTCGGACGGCCATGTTGAGGCCCCGGGGGGCCTCGTGGCGGGGTCTGGTCGCGAGGTCGACGGGGTCGTCGCCGAGATCATAGGCCGCCAGGTAGGCTGCGAGGGCGTCGTTGATCCATGCGGGGCCCGCCCCTTCGAAGCGCAGCCGGACGCGCGCACCCACGCAGCCGACGCGCCCGTCGGAGAACGGATCGAGGAGGGCCGCGAGCCAGCCGGGACGGGGCAGGGCATCGTCGTCGATGAAGGCCACCACCTCGCCGCGCGCCGCGCGCGCCCCGGCGTTACGTGCCCGAGTTGCGCCCGCGCCCGGTTCGACGATGCAGCGGACCCTGTCCCCCGCGAGCGCGCGCACCGCTTCGACGGTGCCGTCGCTCGAGCCGTTGTCGACCACCAGGATGTCCGCGCCGACGTCTGCTGCTTGCGGGATCAGCCGTTCGAGGAGCGGGATCAGCCGGGCGCGGCGATTGCGGGTCGGGATGGCAACGGTTGCGGTGGCCGCGCTCATCACGCCTCACTGCACGTACCCGAGCGCGCGCAGCTCGCGCTCGAGCTTCGGCGTCGCCTCGGTCGTGACCACCACGGGCGGAGGAGGCGGCTGCCACGCCGCCAGCTCGGCGGCGAGGGCCGCGCCCTCGGGCGCGGTGCCGAAGCGATCCTCGCGCTCCCCGGGGTCGTGGACCAGGTCGTACAGCTCGAAGCGTCCCGTCGCCGGCGTCTGGATGAGCTTCCACTCCGGCGTGCGCAGGGAGACGAGCTTCCCGGACTTCCCGTCGACGATGCCGAGGCTCGTCTCGGAGAAGGCGGGGCGCGGCTCGCGCCGCGCCATCAAGTCGACGCCGGGGAGGCCGGCGGGCGCCTGCACGCCCAGCATGGCCGCCACCGTCGGGAAGACGTCGATGCCCTGCACCTGCTCCCGCACGCGGCCGGACGCCACGCCGGGCCCGGCGATGACGAGCGGCACGTGCAGCAGCTCGTCGTACAGGTCGGGGCCGTGGGTCAGCTTGCCGTGCTCCTGGAACTCCTCGCCGTGATCGGCCGTCACGACGACGATGGTCGAGTCGCGCACGCCGAGCGCGCCGAGCCCGTCGAGGAGCCGCCGCAGCTCCGTGTCCCAGAAGCGGATGCCGCCGTCGTAGAGGTTGCGGAGGTGCTGCACCTCCGCGGCGCCGAGCGGCGGCCCGCTCGACCAGTTGACGCGCTCCGCGATGCCCGCGAGCCGGCCGCGCGCGACGGCGGGACGCACCCCTTCGGGCACCGGCGGGCGGAACTCGGCGGGGGGCCAGTACGGCTCGTGGACGTCCATGTAGTGGAGCCAGCCGAGGAAGCGGCGCCCGCGGTTCTGTCGGAGCCAGCGGAGGAAGGCCGTGTTCACCTCGTCCGCCCGGGCGGTCGCGTCGCGCTCGGCGTTCCACTCGAACTCGACGAAGGTCTCGAAGCCGTGCGCGAAGTTCGTGGTGTGCGAGACGAGGGGGTTGGCCGACACGCCGACGGTGGTGATGCCTGCCATCGCGGCCCGTGCGGGCAGGGTCGGGAGCACGTCCGGCAGCACGGTCGAGCCGTTCTCGGGGCGCGCCGCCGGCCTGGAGAAGGGCCAGGCCACGACGCCATGGCTGCGCGGATGGAGCCCGGTCAGGATGGTTGCGACCGAGGGCGTCGTCCACGGCGCCTGCGCGATCGCCTGCTCGAAGACGAGGGCGTGCTCGGCCAGCCGGTCGAGGGTCGGGCTGGGGCTCGGGCTCGCGCCGTAGCAGCCGAGGTGGTCCGCGCGCAGGGTGTCGACCAGCAGGACGAGCACGTTCGGGCGGTCGGGCGCCGCCGGCTGCCGGGCGCGCTCGTCGGTCCGCACGAGGCGGACCCCGCTCCATCCCGGCGTCCCCGCCGCGCGGTTCGCTCGGCCGTCGACGTCGGTGGCGAGCTCGAGCGTCACCTCGCGCCCCGCCCAGGGGCCGAGGTCGATGCGCTCGTCGTCCCACTTGCGATCGTGGCGGTGGGCCTGGGGGTTGAGGACGCGGGAGAACACGCGGCGCTCGTCGACCCGCACGGTGAAGCGTACGCCCGGCGCGGCGGGATCGATCGCGTCGGGCGGCTCGACGCCGGCGCCGAAGCGCAGGCTCCCGTGCTCCGGCGCCGCCACCCGGTAGCGAAGGAGCGCGGGCGCCGGCGCGACCAGCGCCGTGCGGTAGCCCGCGTTTGGGTTCGTGTTCCGGCCCGGCCGGATACCCCGGATGCGCACGGGAGCGTCCGGGCGCTGCGCGACGACCGTGCCGGCGGC
>VBKJ01000015.1 GCA_005879795.1 Deltaproteobacteria bacterium | reverse complement strand
CCCTCGATGTCGGCCTTCTTGCCGGCGCCGTCGATCAGCGTCGTGTTGTCCTTGTCGATCACGATCCGCTTGCAGCGGCCGAGCTCCTTCAGCGTGACGTTCTCGAGCTTCAGCCCGAGCTCCTCGGCGATCAGGCGGCCGCCGGACAGGACCGCGATGTCCTCGAGCATGGCCTTGCGCCGGTCGCCGAAGCCGGGCGCCTTCACCGCGCAGCAGGCGAACGTGCCACGGAGCTTGTTGACGACCAGCGTTGCCAGCGCCTCGCCCTCGATCTCCTCGGCGATGACGAGGAGCGGCTTCCCGGAGCGCGCCACCTGCTCCAGCAACGGAAGCAGGTCCTTCATGACCGATATCTTCTTCTCGTGGATGAGGATGTAGGCGTCCTCGAGCACCGCCTCCATGCGGTCGGCATCGGTCACGAAGTAGGCGGAGAGGTAGCCGCGGTCGAACTGCATGCCCTCGACAACCTCGAGCTGGGTGTCGAGGCTCTTGGCCTCCTCGACGGTGATGACGCCCTCCTTCCCCACCTTCTCCATCGCCTCGGCGATCAAGTCGCCGATCGCGCGGTCGCCGTTGGCCGACACGATGCCAACCTGGGCGATCTCGGCCTTGCTCTTGGTCGACTTGGAGAGCTTCTTCAGCTCCTCGACGACCGCCGTGACGGCCCGGTCAACGCCACGCTTGAGGCTCATCGGGTCGTGGCCGGCCGCCACCAGCTTGGCGCCCTCCGTGAAGAGGGCACGCGCCAGCACGGTGGCCGTGGTGGTGCCGTCGCCTGCCACGTCGGAGGTCTTGGAGGCGACCTCCTTCACCATCTGTGCGCCCATGTTCTCGAACTTGTCGGCGAGCTCGATCTCCTTCGCGACCGTCACGCCGTCCTTGGTCACGGTGGGGGCGCCCCACGACTTCTCGAGCACCACGTTGCGCCCGCGCGGCCCCAACGTCACCGTGACCGCATCGGCGAGGATGTTGACGCCGCGCAGCACCTTGGTCCGCGCGTCCGCGCTGAACAGTACCAACTTTCCCGCCATCGCTCGGTCCTCCTATCCCTCGATGACTCCGAGGATGTCCTCCTCGCGGAGGATCAGGTGCTCCTCGCTGTCGCGCGTGATCTCGGTGCCGGCGTACTTGCCGAACAGTACCCGGTCGCCGGCCTTCACGTCGAGCGTCAGGACCTTGCCGTCCTCCGTCTTACCGGGACCGACTGCCATCCTGCTCCTCGATGCGCTTGACGATCACTCTGTCCTCCAGAAGGCGAACCCGCGTCGCCATAAACGATGCGTCTCCTCCCGGGCAGGACCCTCGGGCCGGACCCCCCCCGGCCCTTCTGAATTCAAACTGAACCACCATCCTCGTGACACCCGCTTGACGGCACCCGACCTAGGCGCCTAGCGTACGCGCTACTTTGTTCGCAACCGCCTTGGGGAGGTGCTGGCTATGCGCCTCGTGCACTTTGCTCTCGTGGAAATGTTGCTTGTCACGACGGCGTCGTTGGCTGCCCAGCAAAGCTGCGACGAACAGATGAGCATCAAACGTTGCGAGGCGATCCTGCCTCCCCTTCGGCCCAACCTTCAGCCGCCTTGCCGTTGTATCTGTCAGAACGTGACGAGCCGCGAGAGAGGACCCGACAACAAACCACACTGTGCCTCGTTGTGTGACTGTTCGCTCAACTGCCACTTCGAGGACTAGTAACCCGGTCACTGGCCTACGTGTAGGGGTTCAGCCGACATTTTCCAGATGGACGGGGCGAAGCCCCCTTCACAAGCATTGGCGAGCGCCTCACTCGCGATTCCTAACGCGGTCATCGGTCTTGCTTCGAGACGCGGTCGGCTTCGAGACAGCGCGCGTTCGCCTGCCGTTGCCCCTCGCGGAATTCGGCCCAGAAGCGTCGGCGATGCTCGACCACGCGACGGGTCTCTCCATCCAACGTTGTTCCACCTTCACCGGGTTCTGCGGTCCTTGACTTCCCGCCCCACAGCCGCCCCCGATCGCGGATCCGTGCACGATGCAGATAATCCCACACCCTCATGAGCGCTTACCTCGCTGCGTCTGCATTCATCGAAGGGCCTCGGTGCCACGTCAGGTCAACCGCTCAGCCGCGCGAAGCCGGGTGGTCGCCATCCGGCATCGTAGCAAGCGGTACACGTGGGGAACACGCTCGGTGGCCCATCGGTGTGGCCGACGAGCCCCCACGTTTCGCGTCGAAGAGCCTCATCGAGAGGATGGGCATGGCCGACCTCGGTAGGAATCGACGTCCCGCAATGTGCACAGAGGGTACGAAGGGCGCGGTTGCCTTCGGCCCGAAAGGCACTGCCCTTAGTCGCCATCGACGTACCTCTCTCTCTTTTCCTCTTGCATCAGGACTTCACATCGCTAACACGGCGACGGAACCGTGGTGGTTCACTACCAGCGATTGCGTCCGTCGCCGACGACGTCCCAACCGCGTGGCGGATTCCCCCGGCTGCCACCGTCGCTCCGCGGACGGGCCCGGCTGACGTTGATGCTCCGTCCCTTCAGGTCGGTGCCATCCAGCCCCTGAATCGCCGCCACCGCGTGCGCCTGCCACGGCATCTCAATGAAGCTAACGCTCTTCGATCTGCCATTCGACCTGTCCATCACGATGTCCGCGGAACTCACCGGGCCGTAGGCCGCGAAGGCCTCACGGAGATCGCTCTGCGTCACTTCGAACGACAGATTGTCGACGAATAGCCTCGTCATTTTCATGCTCTCCTTGTCGCCGCGTCCCAGAGGTTCCCCACACCCGAGTAGCGTGGCGCATCGCCATCCCAGCGGACGACCGCAGGCGTGGATCGACGCCGGAACATCCTTCGCAGTCCGAGGAGCGGTAGGAAGAGCAACACCGTGAGCCCCACGTACCCCGCCATCACCAGGATGCCCAACAGCACCAGGCGGCTGCCTCGGAGGCTAATCATTCTCTCGCGGAGCGGCGAATAGCGATCCATGGAGATCACGCCAGCCCCAGGCTCATGGCGAGCGGCTTGGGGATGACGACCTTGCCGCGGCGCGCTCGGGACCACGCGCCGGTGCTCCCCACCCGGGACAAGGAACGGCGGCACCGCCACCTGCTCGTTCACCAGGTACGTCAGCCCGGCGTCCCCCGCCATCAGCACATGGGGGAAGGTAACGCGGTCGCCCGTCCCCACTGCGAGCGGATCAGTCATGGAGCCCTTGGAAGGGGACCAAGCCCTGCTCGACGGCGAACGGCCGCTTGAGCACGACGGTCCCTACATCGCCCTGGCGCGCGACGGTGCTGCCCGGCTGGAACTGGGTCGGGGCGATCCAGCGGTGCTGATTCCCCATCCGGCAGAGCAGCGCCCCGTCTGTCTGCCGCATCACGGTCACGCCCCGAATCTCGATCGTGTCCTCGTACTGCATGGCGGTCCCCTTTCGGAGTCCGCGCCGAGCACACGTGGCAAAGGGGAAGTACCCTGCCGTCGTCGCGCTGCGGGGCTGAGAACGGGCTCGCACTGAGTCTGGTCCCAATCAGCTCCCGCGTCAACCTGATCCACTACCACGCTCCGGGTCGGGTAGTGGTGTAGTTTGAGCTGGTGGGCGGTAAGGTCGGGTCCGCCGTGTTCCGGGGGCACAAGGAGACTCTGACCGCACCCTTTGCTGGAGCGGCGCTGCGGCTTCTTACCTGCGCCGTGTATCGGTGACTTCATGGTCGACCGAGTGGAACGAGGCGAACGCGAAATGGAGGACGAAGGCGCACCGCCTCCGCCGGAGCCCATGCCCTCGCCACCGCAGGAACCGTCCGAGCCGCAACAGCCTACGGATGACCAACCCGCTGCTTGATTCCAAGTGACTTACTACCCGGAGCGTGGTCTCGACAGGGAGCGTCCAACGCCGGCATTACGTCGCCGCCCCTATCACAGGCGTCGGCCAACTTCGGGAATCGCGGAAGAACTCGGGCGGGGAGTGAACGCCTGAGCGCTACATCAAGAACCTGGTCAGCGTCTTCCGGCTCCGGCCGCGGGTGCGGCGCGCCCGACCCGAGAGCCGCTGAAGGGAGGCAGCGATGCTTGGTGCATGGGCCGCAATGGCCATCTTGGCGGCGTTCGTGCTGAGCGGGCTCAAGGTCCTGCGCGAGTACCAGCGCGCGGTCGTCTTCCGGCTGGGGCGGGTCGTCGGGGCGCGCGGGCCGGGGATCATCTACGTGATCCCGGGCATCGAAAAAGCGATCCGCATCGACCTGCGCACGATCACGATGAACATCCCGTCGCAGGACGTGATCACCAAGGACAACGTCTCGTTGAAGGTGAGTGCGGTCCTCTACTTCCGGGTGGTCGATCCCAACCGGGCCGTAGTCGCGGTGCAGAACTACCTCTTCGCCACGTCCCAGAATGCGCAGACCACGCTGCGCAGCGTGTGCGGCGAGGCGGAGCTCGACCAGCTCCTCGCCGAGCGCGAGAAGATCAACGCGCACCTGCAGTCGATCATCGACCAGCACACCGAGCCGTGGGGCATCAAGGTAGTGCAGGTGGCGATCAAGTGCATCGATCTGCCCGAGGAGATGCGACGGGTGATGGCCCACCAGGCCGAGGCCGAGCGCGAGCGGCGCGCCAAGGTCATCGCCGCCGAGGGCGAGTACCAGGCAGCGCAGCGGCTCGCCGATGCCGCCGCGATCATGGCGAAGGAGCCGATCGCCCTCCAGCTCCGCTTCCTGCAGACCCTCGTGGAGATCGCTTCGGAGAACAACTCGACGACCATCTTCCCGGTGCCGATCGACATTCTGAAGCCGCTGCTCCGCGGGGCGGGCGACCGTACGACGTAGCGCGGTGCGACTGGTCGATCTCGACGACCCGCTGCCGCCCGAGTTGATCGCGCAGGAACCAGCGCCCGAACGCAGCGCGGCGCGACCCGTCGTCCTCGACCGGGGCACCGGAGGCTACCGCCACCTCCGGGTGAGCGACCTTCCGGGGGTGCCTCAAGCTGGGGGAGCTGCTCGTGCTGAACGACCCGCGGTCCCGCCCCGGCGCCCGAGTGGCGGGCGGCTCGAGGTTCTCTCCGTCCGACCGTGCCTCAGTGCCCGGGGACTGTAGAGTGCCCTTCGCCACTCACGCCGCCCAGGTCCTTCAGGTTGAGAAACGGGACCGCCCCGCCGCCAGTGAACTGCGGCAGCGTGCCGTTCCAACGCTCGATCGCCTTGTTCTGGATGAGCAGGGGCGTGAGCGCCTCCTGCAGGAGCTTGTTGGCCTCGGCCTGCGCCTTGGCCTTCACGAGCGTCGCCTGCGCGTCGCCCTCGGCCTCGGCGACCTTCGCCTTCGCAAGAGTCTGCTGGCGCTGCAGCTCGTACTCCGCCTGCTGGGCCTGCTGCTGGGCCGCCATCTTCTGCTGCATTTGCTGCTCGATCGCGTCCGGCAGGTGGCTCGCGCCGAGGTTCACCTTGTCGACCACGAACCCCATCTTGTTCATCTCGTGCTGTAAGTTGTCCTGGATCTGCCCCTGCAGCTGGCCGCGCTGGTTGGAGATCAGGTCGGTGAGCGACATCTGCCCGGCGGCGTTCTGCGCCGTGGTGATGATCGTGCGCCGGATGAAGGTCGACTCGATGTCGCCGATCTCAGCGCCGCGGAAGGACCGGAAGACGTCCGCGGCCTTCTCCTGGCTCGTGTTGTAGGTGACCGAGATGTCCTGGCGGATGTGCTGGCCCTCCTTGGTCGGGAGGTCGAGCGAGTCGTCACCCTGGACGGTGCCCTCCGCGCTGCGGCGCACCATGGTGTAGGTGCGCAGCGCCACCGGGTACGACTGCACCTGCGTGACCCAGGGGATGCGCCACGCCACCCCTTGCCCCACCGTCTTGAGCGCCCCCGACCAGCGATTGAACACGACGCCTACGTTACCGGGCTGGATGATCGTGAAGGAGCCGTAGACGACCGCTACGAGGACGAGGATGCCGCCCAGTACGATGCCGCTCGACACGAGCGCCGGCGCGTTGACTCGCTCCTCACCGCTCATGACCGTCCTCCCGTGCGACGCGGCCGTCCCGTCGTTGCCCCAGCACGACCACCCGCGCGCGCCGGCTCGCCTCCGGGGGACGGAGGCGGCGGGCGAGCCAGCCCTCGAGCCGGCGCCGGAGGGGGCCGAGGAGCCAGAAGAGCCCAGCCACCAAGGCAGCCAGGACCAGCGCCTCGGCAACCTGCATGGTCGCGCTGCTTATACGCCCGCGTGCCCAAGCCGCCAATCGACGACGCGGTGCACCGGCCGGGCCCTACGAGCGGCTTCGCGGGGGCTGGGACGCCTCGCTGATCTACCCGTGTCGAGCGTGACGACATCTTCTTGAGCGACCAGTGGTAACCGCTCCATCTCACCACGGACTTCGGGGAGGCGGTCCACCGCGACCTCGGCGGGGAGGCGGGAATCAGATGAGTTCAGGCGGCGCAGAGTTGCGATTGCGGCCGGCGCGTGATGGCACCCTCGGACGGTTGATGAGCACTCGGACGAGGCAGCGAAGGTTGAGGAAGCGGACGCGGGAGATGGAGGAGCGAATTGCCCGCCTCGGACCGCCGCCCGTCGGCGTTTCCGCGCAGCCCGGGAAGTGCATCTACACGTGTGCGCGCGACGCGACGACTGACGACGACATCCCACCGAAGGGACTCCTCGGAGGCCTCCCCGGGCCGCGTCTGACGGTCCCGAGCTGCCAGCCCTGCAACGGCGGCTCGTCGAAGGATGACGCCTACTTCATCCAGAGGGTCGCCCCGAACATCGAGTCAGGCGGTCACTCTGCGGCGCGCGCCGTGTGGGAGAAGCACCACCGTGGGCTCCAGGACCCTAGGGCCGCCCGCTTCAAGCGGGCGCTCTTCGCTGACCTGGCGCGGCTGACCGTCGTTGACGCGATCCCGTTGAAGCCATTGCGGGCGCCGATACCGAGCAACCCGTAAATCGGCGGCATGCTGCCGTTTGTCCGGTTGCCGCTCGTCGGCTCCGTGCTCAGCACCTACGCGATCATCCGGACGGCGTACATCTTCGGGGTCCCCGGCCGGTAATGTCCTAATTTGAAGGCTTGGGCGGCAGGTAGTCGGCGCAGTCGCACTCGCGGGGCGCGGGAACCTGCGGCATGACGCCCGGCACGGCGTTCGCGCTCGCGATCGTTGTCGTGCGGTGCCATTGGTGCCCGCATTCGAGCCGATGACATGAGATCGCTTCCGGCGACCTCGGACCGATGCTCCTTGACTGCCTTGTCTCTCTCTTATCGGCAGGTCCGCAGATGTCACAGGTCATTACGATCCTCCCTTCGCGTCTCAGGCCTTGGGTAAGGGCAGAGTTCGCTGACCGTTCGGTTGTGCTACACTCGACTAGCAAAGTGGCCATCCCCAAAGGAGGAGATACATGCCACTCACGGCGGCACCTTGGTGGTATTTCAGCCGCGGCACGGTGGAGTCGGACAGGGACGATCCGGGTGTGTACGAGATCGGCAACGCCAGCGACAGCGTCGTCTACATCGGCAGCTCGGACGCCTTGAGGCGGCGGTTGAAGGAGCATCTGAGCGAGTCAGGCACCTGCATCCGCAAGAACACCGTCAGATACCGTATCGAATACACCAAGGACTACCAGGCTCGCGAGCGGCAACTCTACGACGAGCACGTCAAGATTCACGGCGAGCCGCCCCAGTGCAACGAACCGCCAGCCCTAGTGCCGGGTTCTCTCTGAGGCTCGACCAGTCGAAACAGTGCCCGTCGGTATGGCGGGAACGCGGACGCGGCGGTCGCGAGCAGTGTGAACAGGGCGAGGAGGAGCGCGACCGGCGATAGCTGGCCTCCTCGCCTGGCCGTGGAAGGTCATGGTCGGTCACGGGCTCGCACAGGGGCAGGTCTCGCGACCAAGCGCTCACGAGTCCGCGCGGCCCGACTCGGACCGCCGCCCGTCTTCGGGGTGTACCGTTTCATCTGCCTGATCAAACGCGCGTTCGTCACCGCCACGCTCCTCGTCGCCTACATCGTGCGGGTTGCGGCAATCGTCAGACCATCGCCGTGAGCGCGTGGAGGGGCCGAACTCGGACCACGCCTGGTACACCACCGACCGCGCCATTCCACAGAGAGACGGTGACGGCCTGTGCCATGATGCCTGGTGCCCCGGAAAGCATGGGACGGCGCGGAGCCTCTGCGCCTTACGCTGCCTTGGGTGCGCCGCGCTCCTGGTAGCGCTGACTGCTTCGGAGCGACGGCAGCCGTTTCCAGGTCTGGCGCGCCGTGTCGAGGAGCGAGCGCCCGATGACCACGGCAGCGCCCAGCGCGACGTACCCAGCAACCATCGCCACCGAGCTGGCCTCGTCGGCGAGCCGGGAGATCAGCCCCAAGCCTTCGCTTGCAACGTCATTCGCGTTCATGGTGCCCTCCGTAGTGTCTTGGAGCGAGGTCGACGGGCAATGAGGGTCCAGGGGGCGGAGCTGTGGCCCCCACCGCATCGGACTCTCCAATCATGAGGAGGCGCGAGACCGTGCGAGCGCTGGCCGGGGGCGTTCAGTGACCGAGGCCGCCGGGCTCTGACGGAACCAGCTCACGAAGAGACGAAGAACGACAGGAGCGAACCGAACTGCGACGGTGGTCGCTCAAGTTCGAAGGTGAAGCGCTCCTCAAACCGGCCGTCCCCGAAGCGACAGATCATCTCCTCGGGACTCACCACGCGGATCACGATGGCCCGGTTGCCGGTCAAGCGCTCTGCCACGATGTCACCAGGTTGCGGCATAGCGGGTCGCTCGTTCACGTCACAACCAAGCTAGCACGAGATCACCCCCGTAGCTCGCGCGTCCTCCGGGAGAACGAGCCAATAAACTTGGGAGTGCGTGACTTCTGACGGGGGAGAGGCAGTGCGAGCAGACCCTGACCGCTCGGTCGGGCCAGGAGAGGCAACCAGCGATCCGGAACTCAACCTTCCCGTTAGGCGCAACGCCGCGAAGATGCTCGCCGCGAAAGCAGCCGTGCGGCCCGAACTGAAGGGGCGGGCATGCGGACGGGGGAGGCGGTTCCACCCGACCTCGGCGGCGAGGGCGCGGCATTGCATCCGTTTGGCATCGCGGTAATGGTCTTCTACACGAAATCGCAATGCGGACACGAAGGAAGCGGGCTGGGCTCGGTGTTCCGGTGCATTCGCTGTCCGCTGGATGGTTGGAAGTGCACAGTGGATCACGGGTGGCGACAGGTTCTCCACAGTCTGTGGAAAAGTTTCCTATCTGTTGAATCGCCCCTCCAACTCGCCGGCCGCCAGCGCGAATGCCGCCGTTGGTGCTGTCCTAATTCCAGTGTGCCTCTTGCGGCGCTTCGCAGAAGGGTCTACTTGTCCACAGCGAAGTTCGTTTCAAGCCCGCCAGCGCGGCGTGGGAGTGGTCGGGGGTGGCTACGTGGTGCGCTCCCTACGTGTGCCGGACGCGGACTCCAGAGGTTCCCATGGAGCACTTCGTCTGGTTCGAGGACGTCCACGTGGTGCAGGAGCGCCTACGGCTCATGTGCGTCGTGGCGGGCCGCGTCGTCCCGCTCCCGGTCGTCATCCTGCACCCGGACTGCACGTTGGCCGGCGACGGCGACGTCGGGCGCCTCGGCGTGCCGAGGTGGTGGGCGGAGCAACGCGGGCTCTGCGCCTAACCGCCCGCCCGCTCGCATTGGGCGCGGTGCCCGCGATCACGTGGCGCAGCCGAGTCGGTTGGGACGTCGTGGCGCGGGAGGCGAGCGCGCGGCGGTAAGTTACCGGGCGCTGCGCGGCGGTGCGCTAGTTTGCAGCGAGGGCGCGCCGCCTGCGCCGACGACCGTTCCCCGAGGCCGCCTGGCCGCGCACGGGCGATGCGCTAGCCTGACGAGGCGGAGCGACGCCGGGCCCGCCGGGCGTGTCCGGCTCGGGCTCCGCCCCGAGCTTCCTTCGCGCCGCCAGCAGCTTCGCGAGCCGCAGCTCGTGCTTACTGGCCCGCTTCGTCAGTTTCTCGGCCTCATCACGCAGGGACCAGTAGAGCCGAGCGAGTCCGCGGCGCCAGGCCAGGGCCACCAGCGACTCCACGAACGGGGAGACGTGCGCTCTCTGTTCGGGACCCGCCCGCCGCGTCAGCATGGCGGGAGGCGCGCCGAGCAGCCTGGGGAGTTCACGCAGGATCGTGGCGTCCCCACTCTTCTTGACTCGCGGTGGGAGGCCATCACGCTTACAGGCGGCGGTCAGGTAGTCGTTCAGGCGGTCTCGCGCCCACGCGTCCAGTTTCCGCGCGGCGTCCCGAGCCGCCTGTAGTTTGTCCTGGACGAAGGCGATCTCAGAGTCGAGGTACCTCAGCCCAGCCCTGCGGAACGCTGGGGTGCGGCTCGGCGGTAGCTCATCACGGGAAAGCTCCGCGACGAGGGCCAAGGTGTCCCGCCGCGCCTTCCCGCCCTCCTTCCGAGCCTCCGCGACCTGGAGGGCTACGATCCCCGCCCGGCGCGTCGGCGTCGCGCAGAAGTAGGCCACGGGCGCGCATACCCTCGGCGCCCCCGGGATGCAAGGTCGGGGATAGTGCGTGCACCACGCAGGTCGGGGCGGAGCAGGCACTACCAAGGTCCCTCAGCGCCCGCCGGTAGTGCCTGCACGTTACGCGGCTTGTGAGTGCCGGCACTACTTATCTAAGCGCGCACCGAAGGGAAAATCTTTTCTACCACTTGACACGACCGCACGCGCTTCCGCTACACTCAAAGATGGACGCGTAACAAAGGGGTGGTGGCGATGACGGCAGGGAAGAAGCTGATGGTGCGGCACAGTGTGGCGAGTCGGTGGTCCCACTCAAGCACCTCGCGCCGGAACTGCGGGTCGGCCCAGCGCAGGTCGTACCGCATGACATGGTTCAGCCGGCTTGCCCGGCGTTCCTCGAGCGCGCGCAGTGCGACCTCAGGTCCACGGCGGCGGCTCCTTCGCCTCCAGGGCTGCGACCCGCTCGGCCAGGTCGAGCAATTCGGCGCCCTTCGCGGCCTGCTCCAGGATACCGAGCGCCGCGCGCACCTGGACCGCCTGCGGCGCGTCGGCTGTGAGGTTGCGGCGGAGGGCCGCAACAGCCTCGGCGGTGGCCTGCTGCAAGCCCCCGATGGCAACCTCGACCACCTGCCGGCGAGCGAGGCGGTAGGCGGCGGCGAAGTCGGCCTCGGCGAGCCACCTCCGGAGCGTTCGCTCGCTAACGCCGACCACCTGTGCCGCGGTGGTGATGGTCGGCTGCTCCAACAACGCGACGATGGCCTGCTCGCGCTTGCGCGTGGCCTTCCCGCTCCCGGTCATCAGCGGTCACGAGCGGTCATGCCGGCTCGAAGGCACGTAGGCCTCCACGGAGTCGAGGCAGCTTGGTCCGCACCATCCCGCCACACGCCCCCGAGGTCGACGAGCAGCGCCTCCAACCCTTCGTGGAACGTCTGCCCGAGCGTCGGGTGGCCTTCGCGGGCAAGGCTCCGCCACCCGAGCGCCTGCACGTCCCGTTTGAGCGCGAAGATGCGGCTCTGTACGTAGGGCCTCGCGTGAGCTTCCAAGGGGGTAGTGTGGCCGTCATCGGGCGCCCCGACACGCGCACACTTCACGCACAGCCGCCGAAAAGTGCAAGCCAGACAAGGACTGTCCGGCGCGCGACGGATGTGTGGTCCGCAGTGCCCCGCAGCACGATTGGCCGATCAGCAATGACACGGACCCGTGGATGCGGATCGGCCCACGCGTTCGATTGTCAGCGTCCCTTCGGGCTCGACTTGGCCTGGCGCTGGTGCGGCCCGCACGGGGGCACCGGCTTGCCTTCGACAGCACCTCGCGCGCGCAAGAGTTGGACGACCGCCGCGTCCTTGACTTGAAGCGCTACGTCGAGCGGCGTGTGGCCGTCTTTGGTCGTGGCGTTGATCTCCGCGCCGCGGGCGAGCAGCAGCTTCGTCACGTCCGTTTTGCCGAAGCTGTCGGGGTGTACCGGGCAGTACGAGGCGGCCAGGTGCAGAGGCGTGGTACCGTCCGGGGTACGCGCATTGGGATCAGCCCCGTGGTCGAGTAGAAGTGCCGCGACATCGGCTCGCTCGCTGAGCGCGGCCATGTGCAGCGGCGTGCTCCCGTCGTTTGTTCGGATGGTCACGTCCGCTCCAGCAGCGAGCAGACGACGCACGACCTCGACGTGTCCGAGTGTTGCCGCGACCTCCAGCGGCGTGTCTCCCAAGAACTCATTCTGCACGTTGACGTCGGCACCGTGGTCGAGCAGCGTCTGGACGATCTGCTCGGAGCCCCTGAGCGCTGCCACATAGAGAGGAGTCCACCCCCACTTGTCTCGGGCGTTGACGTTCGCTCCTTTCGAGATGAGCAGGTCAGCCGTGGCGAGATTCGCGTCCGAGCGAGCCGCGGCCCACAGAGGCGTGTTGCCTGACGTGTCGCCGGTGTCCACGCCGGCACCCTGGGCGATCAGTAACGCCGCCGTACTGGTATGCCCGAAGGACGCTGCCAATTGGAGTGGCGTTAACGTATACTTTTCAGTACGTGCGTTCGGGTCGGCCCCGCTCTTGAGCAGCACCTCCACCACCGCGTCGTGTCCCTCTCGTGCTGCTTCGTGGAGCGGCGTCCGCCCCCACTTACCGCCTCCTTCGTCGATCCGATTCCCGGCCGCGAGCAGACTACGCACACGACCGACATCGCCGGCCGAAGCTGCGCGATAGAGCGGCGGGTCACGAAGGGTCGCGCAGCCCACGACCCCCAAGAGGAGCGCGATCAGAAGCCGCCGCATCACCAACCCGGGCATGGTGGGCATTGTCTTCCTGAATCCCGTGGGTCGCGAGCGGCGCCGGATGAGATCGATCGGGGCGTTTCGCCATGCGCCCTGCGTAGGGCCCGACCCAAGCGTCGGACCCTTTTGACCACGCCGAAAAGAACCCAGAGGATAAGAGCCAGGAGGACCCCGAGAATGCAGACTCAAGAACAGCTCGACTTCTGCGGGTGACCCTCCCCGTGGGAGACTACCCCCGTCGCTCCGCGCGCAGCGCGACGCGCACCGACTCCGCCGCCGCCTCGACCGCCGCGAGCGGCTCCGCGAGCACCGCCCTCGCCGCCGCGCCGCTGCGCTCGCGCCGCACGCGGTCGAGCGCGTCGAGGAAGGCCCGGTAGCGCACGCAGAGCGCATCCAGCGCGTCGAGCGAGGCAGGCGCCGCGCCGCCGCTCCGCGCCCGCGCCTCGCGCGCGAACGCCTCCGCGCGCTCGAGCGGATAGGTGAGCTCGGGCATGCTCTCGGCGGTGAGCCGCCCGCTCGCCACGAGGTCCGTGTGCTTGCGCGCCATGGCCACCAGCAACTCGGCGTGCGTCGCCGCGAGGCGCCCGTAGGTCCGCCAGAAGCAGCCGGCGAGCAGCGCGAGCGCCAGCGCCGCCTTGACCCTGGCCCCGCCGCCGCCTACGATCGCGCGTCTCGGTCCCGCATGGCTTCCGTCTCCCGTCTGCCGTCCATCTACTTCGAGAAGCTGCTCGAGAGCTCCCCGGACATCGTGGTCGCCGTCGATCGCCAGGGCACCATCACCTTCTACAACGACGGCGCGCGGCAGACCCTCGGCTACACGCCCGACGAGGTCCTCGGCCAGCACGTGACCCGCCTCTATCCCGATCTCGCCGAGGCCCGCAAGGTGATGGCGGCGATGCGCCAGGGGAAGAACTGTGAGACGACCTTCGTCATGAAGAGCGGCGCGAGGATCCCGGTGCTGATCGCCGGCTCGATCATCCGCGACGCCGAGGGCCACGAGCTCGGCTCGATCGGCTTCGCGAAGGACCTGCGCGAGATCCGCCGTCACGACCAGCTCGCCACCCTGGGCGAGGTGGCGATCGGCCTCGCGCACGAGATCAACAACCCGCTCGAGGTGATCGTCAACAACCTGAACCTGCTCGAAGCGCACGTGGCGCGCGTCACCTCGGACGAGGACTTCGTGGTCGAGGGGGAGCGCCTCGACTCGATCCACACGGCGCTCAAGCGCATCCAGCGCATCGTCAACCAGCTGACCGAGATGGCGCACGGCTCGGAGTACGCCACGCGCGAGTACCTCCCCGGCACGCAGATGACCGACCTCCGCGCCTGCGCGGGCGCCGACGGCGGGCGCGCGGCGGCACTCGAGCCGCACGACCCGGCGCTCAGCGGCATCCGCATCCTGGTCGTCGACGACGACCTCGGGGTGTGCCAATCGCTGCGCGATCTGCTCACGCAGGAGGGCTGCGAGGTGCTGGTCGCGACCGGCGGGCGCGAGGGGATCGCGCGCCTCGAGTCGACCGTCGTCGACCTCGTGCTGAGCGACGTCGTCATGCCCGACCTGGACGGCTACCAGTTCTTCCAGGAGGTCTCGCGGCGCTGGCCCGGCCTGCCGGTGGTGCTCATGACGGCGTTCCATTTCGACAAGGACCACATCATCAAGCGCAGCCGCATGGCCGGCCTCGAGGACGTCATCTACAAGAAGCCGATCGACCCTCCGCGCCTGCGCGAGATCATCAAGCGCCACGCGCGGCGCGCGCAGGCGGCCGCGGGCTGATGCCGGGCGCCACGGCGGCCGCTACGGCGGCCTATCGCGCGGCGTGCGCCGAGCTGCCGGGAGCACATTTCCGCCCGCTCGACGGCCTCGCCGTGTCCTCGATCGGCCTGGGGACCTATCTCGGCGAGGAGGACGACCCGATCGACCGCGGCTACGGGCAGGCGATCGTCGACGCCGCCAACTCCGGCTGCAACCTGCTCGACACCGCCATCAACTACCGCGCGCAGCGCAGCGAGCGGGTCATCGGCCAGGCCCTCGTCGCCCTCGAGCGCGAGGGCGGCTTCACGCGCGAGCAGTTCGTGGTGTGCACCAAGGGCGGCTACATCCCCTTCGACGGCGGCGTGCCGGTCGATCCCGGTCAGTACGTGCGCGACACCTACGTGCGGACCGGCATCCTCCAGCCCGAGGACGTGGTGGGCGGCGGGCACGCGATGACGCCGCGCTATCTCGAGGACCAGCTCGGGAGGAGCCTCGGCAACCTGGGCCTCGCCGGCGTCGACGTCTACTACGTGCACAACCCCGAGACGCAGCTCGGCAGCATTCCCCGCAAGGACTTCCTGGCCCGTATCCGCGCCGCCTTCGAGATGCTCGAGCGACAGGTGGCGGCCGGCCGCGTCGGACGCTTCGGCGTCGCCACCTGGAACGGCTTCCGCACCCGGCCCGACGCGCGCGAGCACCTCTCGCTCGCCGAGCTGGTGCGCGAGGCGGAGACGGTCGCGGGCCGCGGGCATCACTTCAGGGTGATCCAGCTCCCGTACAACCTGGCCATGCACGAGGCGTACTCGTCGGCCACGCAGGTCGTCGCGGGCGAGCGTCTGACGCCGCTCGAGGCGGCGGCCCGCTTCGGCATCGCGGTGATGGCGAGCGCGGCGATCCTCCAGGGGCAGCTCTCGCGCCGGCTGCCGCAGGCCATGGCCGACGCGTTCCCCGGGCTCCAGACCTGGGCCCAGCGCGCCCTCCAGTTCGTGCGCTCGACGCCGGGCATCACCGCCGCCCTCGTCGGCATGAGCCGGCGCGAGCACGTGGCCGAGAACCTCGCCGTCGCGCGCGCCGAGCCGAGCGAAGCCGGCGTCACCTCGCTCTTCCGGCAGGCCTAGGAGGCCGTCCGAGTAACCATGGCGGCTGCGGCGAACGATCCGGGGGCTGCGAGCGGCGTGCTCGCTCCTCCCTCCTGCGGCGTGCCTTCAGGCACGCCTCGTCGGTCGTCGCTGCGCTTGCCGCTCTCGCTCCCCGGCTCGTTCGCCTCGCTCACCCTGATTACTCGGACGGACTCCTAGCGATGGCGATCCGCATCACCCGCGTCTACACGCGCCGCGGCGACCAGGGCGAGACCGACCTGGTGGGCGGCTCGCGCGTCGCCAAGGACAGCCCGCGCATCGACGCCTACGGGACCGTCGACGAGCTGAACGCCGCCGTCGGCGTGGCGCGCGCGGTGAACGCGGCCGAGCACCG
>VBKJ01000014.1 GCA_005879795.1 Deltaproteobacteria bacterium | reverse complement strand
CCCGTCCGGCCGCGTCCTTTCCCTGCCTCGCGGTGGGTCATCGTCGATCCCTCCCGGGTCGTAGGGACTGCGCCGTCGGGGTCGCGCATTGGGGCGCGCCCTTGGGGCGGCTTCCCCGCCATGCTATGCGACCGCGATGGAACTCCGCGGCGCGGTGGCGCTGGTGACGGGTGCGAGCCGCGGCGTCGGGCGCGCCTCGCGCTCGCCCAGGCCGGCGCGGACGTCGGGTGCGCCCGCGACCGACTCAAACCCGCTCAAGCTCCCGGGCACCATCGACGCCACGGCGCGCGAGGTCGAGGCCCGCGGGCGGCGCGCCCTCATCGCCGCGCGCCCCGCGACCGACAACGCCCGCAGGGCGATCGTGGCCAGCGTCGGATCGGGGCGCTACTGACCTTGCACTCAGCCATTATTGGCGTTCTTGGGGTTGCCTTCGCCGTGACGACCGGACTCGCACTCGCGACCCTTTGGGGGGGATCGACCATGGAGGCCGTGCTCGGTTGGCCCGTCGGCGTGTCGCTCCCGTTGCGGACGATCCTCGGCACGGTGATCCTCGGGATCCTCGTGTGCGCCATTGCAGCCATCCCACCCGCGCGCTGCGCGATGCAGCTCGCTCCCGCTGACGGGCTTCGCTGCGATTAGGCACATCAACCCCGCCGCGTCGCTGGAGCCGTCGAGCGCAACCGTCTCGGACTTGGCTGACCCGAAGATGTTCTGACGGCCCATGTGCAGGGGGCGGCCCGCCGCGAGGAACGTAAGTCCGTGTGAACGGAACCGTCAACACGCCCCCCTTCCCAGCGAGGCCCCACCTACACGCCCGGTCCCTTCGCCCGCCGCCGAGGTCGAGCTACACACCGAGTGCTGGTAGGTGTCGGGCCTTACGGGAGGCCAGATGCTGTACATGATCATCGAGCGCTTTCGGGACGGCGACCCGCTGCCGGTGTACCGGCGCCTTCGCGACGAGGGCAGACTCGTGCCTCAGGGGCTTCGATACGTGGCGAGTTGGGTCACGGAGGTCATTCCGGTGGTCACGTCGGCCGAAGCCGGCAGCCACCGTCGCCCCTCGACTGTGAAGCCGCTCAGAACGGTCTGTCCAGGCGATCCATTCGCGTGCTACCTTGAAGCCCATGGCCTGGCGGCTGCTGGCCGTCCTGCTCGTCCTGACCGGGACCGCTTGGTCGGCACCCATCGTGATCAAGTGCTACGACGGCTCTTCGTCGGCCTCGGTGCGGTGGTCGAGTCGAAGCACCGCCCGCGTCGGCGTCTGTGACCTCGACCACGACCTCGACGGGCGCTGTCAGTTCCGCGTGAGCCTCGGCGCGACCGGCCGGGAGCGTCCACACGTGTTCGAGAGGACGCTACCTGCCGGTCATCGGAAGCGCGTGCAGTACGCCGACACGACCGCCGTGCTCAAATGCCTGGCTGGCCCGGAGCCGCCGCCGAGTCCCCCTCCGGTGGAACCGCCACCCGGTGCTGTCACCTACACCTGTCGTGATGGGGTGCTCGTGGAGTCCAGCACCGACCCGGTGTGCGATGTCGATCAGGCATGCGACGACACCTGCACCTTCGGCTTCCACTGTCCCACCTGTTGCGGGTGTCTCGCCCCGTGCTTCTCGTCAGGGACGCCGTATCGCATCCCGGTACCGGTCGGAGAGCAGCGCGTGCTGCCTGCCTGTGAGCGCGGTGGACGCCCGGCTCTCGTCCTCGAATGCCAGCCGCATCCGGCTGGCGTCACCTGCCCAACTACCACAACGACCACCCTACCCGTGGGAAGCTGCGTTACGGACGCGGACTGCGCGATCTTCCCGCCGGAGTGCCAGCACTGTGAGCTTGGCGACTGCGAAGGGTTCCCCACGATCAACCCGAACGGCTCCATCTCGAACGTCGTGTGCCCGATCCCACGGTAGGTCATGTTGGTGCGCGCGATACTCTGTCCTCTTGCCAACGTCCTCATTTTGGCGATTCCAACACTTGCCGCCGCCATGGAGCAGCCCAGCGTAGTCGCCAGCGGTGAGCCCCGCGTTGAACTAATCGGCCACGAGCACATCGTCGTTCTTCCGAAACCGATGAAGAAGGCCCTTGATCGGTTCAACCCCAAGTTCACCGTATGGCGCGAGCGAGATTACTGTTCGTGGTACGCGAAGGAATGCACGACGAGGCAGACGCCATTCGCGGTCATCGGAGACTTCAACGGCGACGGCGTTCTCGATGTGGCCTTGCACGGACATGACGAGCATCGGGGTCTCATTGTCACCGTACTCTCGAAGGATGGGAAGTTCGTCGTCGTGCCGATTGACAAGGGGGGTGTGACCGACCCACGGGAGGACGGCGAGTGGGAGGAGAACAAGAAGGTCTGCGAGGGCCTGACCTTCTACCTGCGGCTTCTCAAGGGACCCGTCCAATTCCCGGCATACGTCTACAACGACGAGCTACCGCCTTCGGAGCAGGTTGGCCCGCTCGACCTGCGCACCGATGGCGTCATGCTCGGCATCTCCGACAAGGGCGGCGTCCTCTACTACTGGGACGGCAGGGTGTTTCGGACGTATCCGCTCGGGTGCTGAGCCGAGATCACCGGCGCAACGGTTATTTCTCACCCACGCGAAGTGGATTCGCCCGGTGGGGCGGGGCGCGGTCAACGCCCTGGCGATCAGTTCCGTAGTGTGACAAGAGACGCAGTGGTAGCAAATGCCAGCAGGAGGACGCTGGGGATGGCCGAACCCGTGGAGGATCCGGAGACGATAATCCGTGAGTTTTGCGCTAGTTGGCCCGAGCGCAGCGTTGACCGCTTCCTCGACTTCTTCACCGAGGACGCGGTTTACCACAACATGCCGCTCGAGCCCGTCACCGGGAAGAACGGCATCCGCGAAGTGCTGAACCTCTTCCTGCCCGCCCAGGAGATCGAGGCCGAGGTCGTCCACCTGGCGGCGCGCGGCAACCTGGTCTTCACCGAGCGCATCGACCGGTTCCGCTTCGGCGACAAGCGGGTCGCGCTCCCCTGCGCGGGTGTGTTCGAGATCCGCGACGGCAAGATCGCCGCCTGGCGCGACTACTTCGACCTCGCGACCTGGCAGCGGCAGACGGCGTAGCGCTCAGCCCGCCGGCAGCCCCCGCGCCTCCATCGCCCGCGCGCGCGCCCAGCGGTAGTCCGGCTTGCCGCTCGGGCTGCGCACCATCTCGTCGACCAGGACGGTCGTCCTGGGAAGCTTGTAGCGCGCGAGATGCTGCGCGGCGAAGGCGACCAGCTCCTCCGGGCTCGGTTGCGCGCCGGCGCGCGGCTGCACGACGGCCGTCACGCGCTCGCCGAAGCGGTCGTCGGGCGTGCCGACCACGACCGCGTCGTAGACCGCGGGGTGGCGGCGGAGGACCTGCTCCACCTCCTCGGCGTAGACCTTCTCGCCGCCCGTGTTGATCGACACCGAGCCGCGCCCGAGGACGATGATCGTGCCGTCGGCGAGGATGCGGGCGTGGTCGCCGGGCACCGCGTAGCGCGTGCCGCCCACCACCGGGAAGGTGCGTGCGGTCTTGGCGGCATCCTTGTAGTAGCCGTGCGGGACGTGGCCCGCGCGCCCCACCCAGCCGATCTCGTCCGAGCCGGGCTCCACGAGTCCCGAGAAGTCCTGCTTCAGCACCACCGCGCCCGGAATCGCGAACGTGCCCGTGCTGACTGCCTCGCCCCCGCGGCTCGCGTGCGAGCCCTGCGCGCCGGTCTCGGAGGCGCCGAAGCCGTCGACCACGGTCACGTGCGGGAGGTGCTCCAGGAACGCCTGCTTGTTGTGCGGCGAGAGGATGGCGCCGCCCGAGCCGAGCACGAAGAGGCGCGAGAGGTCGTACTTCCGGCGGTCGAGGTCGTCGAGGAGCGGGCGCGCGAAGGCGTCGCCGACGATGGCGAGCGTGCTCACGCGCTCGCGCTCGACCGTGGTCCAGATGTCCTCGGGGTCGAGCTTCTCGGGGTTGCCCTGCAGCACGACCGTGCCCCCCGTGTGGATGGCGCCGAAGGCGACCCACTGTGCCGCGCCGTGCATGAGCGGCGGCACCGGCAGGGTGCGCGTGTAGGTGCCGTGCTCGGCCTCGGCGACCAGGGCCTCGATGCTCGTCGGCCCCTCGAAACCGGGAGCCCCGCCGGTCATGGCGGCGTGGAAGATGTCGTCCTGCCGCCAGAGGACGCCCTTCGGCGCGCCGGTCGTGCCGCCGGTGTAGATGATGTAGAGGTCGTCGGGCGTTGGCCTGACCGGCGGCCCCGCGGGCGAGGCGGCGGCGAGCGCCGCCTCGTAGTCGAGGGCGCCGGGGAGCAGCCGCTCGCCCGAGCCGTCCGCGACCTGGAGGAGCAGGCGCAGCTTCGGCAGGCGGTCGCGGATGCGCGCCAGGGTCGGCGCGTAGCGCGCGTGGTAGACGACCGCCACCGCGTCGGCGTCGTCGAAGAGGTAGCAGAGCTCGTCGTCCACGTAGCGGTAATTCACGTTGAAGGGCGCCGCGCGCGCGCGGTAGCAGCCGAGCATGCCCTCGATGTACTCGGGGCAGTTGAGCAGGTAGAAGCCGACGTGGTCCTGGCCCGACTCGTGGTTCGCGAGCGCGGCGCGCTCGCGGCGGCAGCCGAGGCCGTGGGCGTGGAGCACGCTCGCGAGGCGGCGCATACGATCGGCGACCTGCGCGTAGGTGAGCCGGCGCGTGGGGGTGACGATGCACTCGCGGTCCGGGTAGGCGGCGGCCAGCGCTTCCAGGATGAGCGCGTGATTCACGCGCCGAGAGAAGCACGGTCCGCGCCGCGCGCGCAACAGGGTGCGCGGGCTCGTGGCGCGGGCGACCACCCGGCTCGCCGCGAACGCGACGGGCTGGAGGAGTATCAGACCCGCGGGCTGCCGCCCTCTCGCCCGAGGGTGGGCCTGATGCCGTCTACGCCCCGGGGGTTGCGCCCGGGGGGTTTGACGCCCGGGCGCGGCCCGCGCTACTCCCCGGCCCGCATGCGCGCGGTCTGGATCACGCGTACCGGGCCGCCCGAGGTGCTCGAGGTCCGCGACGGCCCGGACCCGGTCGCCGGGCCCGGCCAGGCGCTCGTCCGGGTGCGCGCGAGCGGCGTCAACTTCGCCGACGTGATGGCGCGCCTCGGTCTCTACCCCGATGCGCCGCCCCGCCCGTGCGTGGTGGGCTACGAGGTGGCGGGCACGGTCGAGCGCCTCGGTCCCGGCGCCGACGGCGCCCTCGCCACGGGCCAGCGCGTCATCGCGCTCACCCGCTTCGGCGGCTACGCCGAGGCGGTCGCGGTGCCCGCGGCGCAGCTCTTCCCGATGCCGGCGCGGATGAGCTTCGAGGAGGGCGCGGCGATCCCGGTCAACTACCTCACAGCCGTCCTAATGCTGCGCCACTTCGGCAACGTGAAGCGCGGCGAGCGCGTGCTCGTACACGCCGCGGCGGGCGGCGTCGGCATGGCGGCGATCCAGCTCTGCCGGATCGCGGGCGCCGAGGTGATCGGCACCGCCTCGGCGGCGAAGCACGCCCAGCTCCGCGAGGCGGGCGTCGCGCACGCGATCGACTACCGCACGCAGGACTTCGCGGCCGAGGTGCGGCGGGTGACGGGTGGCCGCGGCGTCGACATCGTGCTGGATGCGACCGGCGCCTTCCGCCAGAGCTACCGCTCGCTCGCCCCGCTCGGCCGGCTCGTGTGCTTCGGGCTCTCGGGCGCGGCGACGGGCATGGGACCGAGCCGGCTCGCAGCCCTGAAGCGCCTCGCCACGCTGCCCTGGTTCCACCCGATCCGCCTCATGAACGACAACAAGGCGGTGATCGGCGTGAACCTCGGCCACCTCTGGGACCGGGTCGAGCTACTGCGCGGCGAGATGCTCTCGCTCCTCGCCGACTACGAGGCGGGGCGCATCCAGCCGGTGGTCGGGAAGACGTTCCCGCTCGTGGAAGCGGCCGCCGCGCACCGCTTCATCCAGGAGCGCCGAAACGTCGGAAAGGTGATCCTCACATGCTGAAGCTCCACTACCACCCCCTCTCGACCTACTCGCGCCGCGTGCGCATCGCCTGCCTGGAGAAGGGGATCGAGGTCGAGCTCGTCGAGCTCGACATGGCGAAGGGCGCGCACCGCGGCCCGGACTACCTCCGGAAGAACCCCTACGGCCGCGTACCGACGCTCGAGGACGACGGCTTCGTCCTCTACGAGTCGACGGCGATCCTCGAGTACCTCGAGGCGACGCACCCCACCCCCCCGCTCGTGCCCGCCGACGCGCGCGGCTGCGCGCTCGTCGCCATGCACATGAAGCTCTGCGACATCCAGCTGGCGCGCCAGACCGGCATCATCATCTTCCCGAAGCGCTTCCTGCCCCGGGAGCGCTGGGACGAGGCGGCCATGGCGCAGGCGAAGAAGGAGATCGAGAAGCATCTCGCGATCGTGGAGCAGCAGCTCGCGGGCAGGGAGTGGATGGTGGGCGGCCGCTACTCGCTGGTCGAGGTCTGCTACGCGCCCTTCGTCGAGTTCTTCCCGCTGATGGAGATCACGCCGCCGCCCGCGGTGGCGGCCTGGGCGGCCCGCATGCTCGGGCGCCCGAGCGCGCGGGAGACGAAGCCGGCGGCGTGACTCGCTTGCGGGTGATCGTGTAGCCCGGCTGGTACGAGCCGCCGGTCACGACACACACCTCGCCGCCCGGCGGACCGGCCGGGCGTGCAAGATGCAGGATTGCGTTGCAGCCTGCAGCATCGACCCTGCCCGCGGAGCCCATTAGTGCAACGTGTACGGCCCGTCCCTGGCGGCATGCGCGGTGCAAGCTGCCGCTCCAGATGCAGAGCGGCGACGTCGCCGGATGCCTGGCGTGGCTCGCGCTCGTGGGCGGGTACGTGGATGCCGTCCGGCGGCTGGGTCGAGTCGCGAAGGAGCCCCCGGCCCCTGCGCGCGGCGGCCGGCGCCCGCTGAAGCTCGTCCGCCCGGCGAGCCGCCCCTTGCCGCCGCGGCCGACCGTCCCGAGGAGGATGATGACGATCTCGATCCTGCTGACCCCTGATCTCGTTCTTCCCGCGCTCCCCGCTCGGGCAAAGGCGGAGGTGCTCGACACGCTCGCCGCCCACGTCGGGCGGGCTCATCCGCACGTGGATGCCCACCGTCTGGCCAGCGCGCTCCACGAGCGCGAGCGGCAGTCGACGACCGCGTTGGAGAACGGCATCGCCATCCCACACGTGCGGCTCGCCGGGCTGTCGGCCCCGCTCGCCGCGCTCGCACGGACCACCTCCGCCATCGCCTGCGGCGCGGTGGACGGGCGGCCGACGCAGCTTTTCCTGCTCCTCGTCGTCTCCGCCGAGCAGCCGGCCGGCCTCCTCCGGCTGCTCGCGAAGGCGGCCCGGCTGCTCAGCGACGCGCGCTGTCGCGCGCGGCTCCTCGCAGCGCCGTCGGCCGGCGAGCTGCTCGCCGTGCTGCGCGAGCACGAGGAGCGCGCCCAGCGCAGCCTGCACGCCGCCTGATTTCCCGTGGCTGCTCCCGAGCCATCGCCCGCCGCGGCCCCGGCCGCCACGCCGCGAGCGCAGATCATCGTCGTCACGACGGCGATGCTGGTCTTCATCTCCTTCTGGCGCGCCGCCGCGATCGTGCTCTGCGACATGGCGTCGACGGTGTACTACATCGGCGGCATCGTCGAGCAGGCGATCGGCAAGGCCGCGCCCTGGTACATCGGCGCGGTCATGCTGTTCGCATATGCCGTGCGCGGCATCTACATCGAATCGTGCGCCATGTTCGTGCGCGGCGGCGTCTACCGGGTCGTCAAGGAGGCGATGGGCGGGACGCTCGCCAAGCTCTCGGTTTCGGCCCTCATGTTCGACTATGTGCTGACCGGCCCGATCAGCGGCGTGTCGGCGGGCCAGTACATCGTCGGGCTCGGCAACGAGCTGCTCCACCTGCTCCATCTGCCGGTCGCGATTCCGACCGCCGCCGGCTCGGCCGCCATAGCCATCGCGATCACGCTCTACTTCTGGCACCAGAACATCCTCGGCATCGAGGAGTCGAGCGACAAAGCGATGAAGATCATGGGCGTCACCACCGTGATGGTCGTCGTCATGATCGCCTGGTGCGGCGTGACGCTCTGGCAGCGCGGGGCGACGCTGCCGCCGTTCGAGCTTCACCTGAGCGACGAGGCGCTCGGCTGGCTCGGCGGGACGGGATGGGAGAAGCGGCTCGGCGCGCTCGGCATCCTCATCGCCTTCGGCCACTCGATTCTCGCCATGAGCGGCGAGGAGTCGCTCGCGCAGGTGAACCGCGAGATCGCCCATCCCAAGGTGCCGAACCTCATCAAGGCGGGTTTGATCATCTTTGTCTTCACGATGCTCACGACGGGGCTGGTCTCGTTCTTCGCGGTGATGATCATCCCCGACGACGTGCGCATGAGCACGTACAGCGACAACCTGGTCGGCGGACTCGCCATGTACATGGTCGGCCCCCTGTCCGT
>VBKJ01000013.1 GCA_005879795.1 Deltaproteobacteria bacterium | reverse complement strand
GGTCGACACGCTCATCTTCGCCGGCATCACGCGCGACTGCCTCGAGCCCGCCACGGCAAACCTCGTCGCCGAGGCGGTGGGCGCGCGCAACGCGCGCGTCTTCGACCTGATCAACGCCTGCAACAGCCTGGTCGACGCGATCGACGTGGGCGACTCGCTGATCCGCAGCGGGAAGGCCGAGCGGGTCCTCGTCGCGACGGGCGAGCGGGCGTCGCTCGCCATCAACTGGCAGGCGCAGACGATGGAGGAGCTGCGCCAGTCGGTGGCGAGCCTGGTCGTCGGCGACGGCGGCGGCGCGGTCGTGCTCGAGCCGAGCGACGATCCCGGGCGCGGGCTGCGCGCGCGCGAGTTCCGGAGCGATGCCACGCAGTGGCGCCACGCGATCGGCGGCCGCTTCCGCCCCGGCACGCAGGCGTGCGAGCTGTGCGGCGGCCTCCTCGACCGCACCTTCCGCTGCAACGGCCGGGACCTCTTCGCCGCCGCCTTCAGCCTCCTCTATCCCACCATGGAGACGGTGATGGCGCGCACGGGCTGGGGTTACGACGACCTCGACGTCGTCTTCTGCCACCAGCCGACCAAGCGCTTCGTCGAGAAGGCGATCCCGTTCCTCGGCGGGGTGGGCAGGGCGGCCGAGAAGCTCTGGGGCACCGCCGAGCGCTACGGGAACACGAGCACGACGAGCCTGGCCCTCGCCATGTCCGAGGCGGAGGCGGCGGGGAAGCTGGTCGCGGGGGCGAAGGTCCTCGTGCTGGCGCCGTCTTCCGGCGTGAGCGCGGCCGCCGTGACCATGGTGTGGTAGATGGCCTGGCTCCGCATGGCACGGCGCTTCACGCGGGGCGGCGCCGCGCGGCTCGCGCTCACGGTGCTCGCCGTCGCCTGGGGCGTGGCGCTCGTCGCCGCCGTCCACCTCGCCAACCGCGCCGTGCTGCGCGCCTTCGTCGAGGTGGTCGACACCATGGCGGGACGGGCGGCGCTCGAGGTGGTGGCCGGCGAGGGCGGGCTCTTCCCCGAGGACGTCGCCGCCGCGGTGGCGACGGTGCCGGGCGTCGAGGCGTCCGCGGCGTCGGTCAAGGGGGCCGCGTTCGCCGACGGCGGGACGCTGGTCACGGTGTACGGCGTCGACCTGACGGGCGACGTGCCCGAGCGCGTGTACGGGGCGCGGCTCGAGGTGGACGACCCGCTCGTCTTCCTCGCCCGCCCCGACTCGATCGCGCTCGCCCGTCCGTTCGCCGCCGCCCGGGGGCTCGAGCCCGGCGACCGGCTCGAGCTCGCGACCCCCGCGGGCCGGCGCGCCTTCACGGTGCGCGGGCTGCTCGACACCGAGGGGGTGGCGCGTGCCTACGGCGGCAACGTCGCGGTGATGGACCTCTACGCCGCCGAGGAGCTCTTCACGCGCCGCGGCCTCGTCACCGGCGTCGACGTGGTGGTCGCGCCCGAGGCCGACCTGCGGCGGGTGGCGGATGCGATCACCCGGCGCGTCCCCGCGGGGCTCCGCGTCCAGGCGCCGGCGCAGCGGCAGACGGACCTCCGCCGCGTCACCGAGTCGCTGCGCACGGCGCTCGAGGCGCTCGGGCTCTTCGGGCTCGTGGCGGCGTTCCTCATCACCTTCAACCGGCTCTCGACCGTGTTCGAGGAGCGGGCCTGGCAGCTCGGCGTGCTGCGGGCGGTGGGCCTGCGCACGGGCGCGGTGTGGCGCTCGCTCGTCGGCGAGAGCCTGCTCGTCGGCGCGGCGGGCGTGGCGGTCGGTATCCCCCTTGGGCTCGGACTCGGACGTCTCCTCGTGCCGGTGATCGCCACCGCGAGCGCCGTCGCCCAGAAGCTGGTCGCACCGCCGGCCACGCTCGCGCTGGAGCCCGGGCCGCTGCTTCTCGCGGGCGCGCTCGGCCTCGGCACCACCGTGCTCGCCGCCACACTCCCGGCGTGGCGGGCGGCTCGGGTCGCGCTCGCCGAGACCATGCGCAGCCGAGGCAAGGAGGCGCCCGGGGCGAGCCCGCGCGTCCTCTGGGTGCTGCGCGGCGTGGCGCTCGCCGCGGCCGGCGGCAGCCTCGCCGCCCTGGCGCGGCACCCCGCGGGGTGCTCCGGGCTCCTCACGACGGCCCTCGCGGCGGTGGGCACGGCGCTGGCCGCCCGGCCGGCGGTGCAGGTTGCGGGCTTCCTCCTCGGCGCGGGGGCGCGGCGAGTCGCGGGGCCCGTCGGGCGGTTCGGCGCCGCGAGCTTCCTCCACAACCCGCGCCGCACCGCGCTCACCGTGGCGACGCTCGGCGTGGGGCTCGGGTGCGTGGTGTGGTTCTGGACGATGGCGGAGAGCTTCCGCAGCTCGCTCGTCACCGCGCTCACCGCGGCGGTGCGCGCCGACCTCGTCGTCACCTCGGTGCACGTGACCAACGGCTACGTCGAGGCACCCGTGAGCGAGGAGCTGGCGAGCCAGCTCGCGGCCGTGCCGGGCGTCGCGGCCGTCGTCGCCTCGCGCGTCGTCTGCTGGCCCCACCACGGCCGGCGGGTCGCGATCGAGGCGCTCGATGCGCGCTACTTCGCGGACCCCGGTTTCGGGCGCTGGCCGCTCGCGCCGCAGCCGATCGCGGGGGTGTGGGAGCGGGTGGCGCGCGGCGAGGCGGCGGTGGTGTCGGCGAACTTCCTCGCCAACTTCGGGGCGCGCGTCGGCGAGCCGGTGGTGCTCGCCACCCCGACCGGCCCGCTCGAGCTCGTGATCGGCGGCGTGACGCCCGCCTTCGAGTCGCCCGACGGGACCATCCACATGACCCGCGAGGTGTTCGCCCGGGCCTGGCAGGACCGGCAGGTCAACCGCGTCGGCCTGCGCGTCACGGCCGGGGCCGACCGTGCCGCGGTCCGCGCGACGATCGCGCGCGAGCTGGCCCCGGCGTACGATCTCCGCGTCCTGAGCGCGGGCGAGCTGATCGGCTACTATGCGGAGCAGGTCGGCCGCGCCTTCGCGCCGCTCAGGATACTCGCCGCGACGGTGCTCTTGGTGACGCTCCTCGGCGTCGCCGACACGCTCCTCGCCGCGGTGCTCGGGCGCACGCGCGAGCTCGGCGTGGCGCGCGCCGTGGGCGTCCGCCGGGCGCCGCTCGTGTGCATGATCTTCGTCGAGGCGCTCTTGCTGGGCGCGCTCGGCCTCGTGCTCGCGCTGGCCTCGGGCGTCGGCCTCGCCGCGCTGTGGGTCGAGCAGACATTACCGTACCTCCTCGGCTGGGTGCTCGAGCTCCACCTCCCGTACCGGGAGCTGCCCGTGCTCGTCGCGCTCACCGTGGCGGTCGCCGGGGTGGCGGCCACGCTCCCCGCACGCCGGGCCGCGCGGCTCGATCCCGCGCTGGCACTCCGGCAGGAGTAGGATGATGGAGAATCTCGTCACAGTCGCGCTCGAGGAGGTGAGCAAGCAATACGGCGGCGGCCCCGCGTCGGTCGCGGCGCTGCGCGACGTGAGCCTGCGCATCCCGGCGGGCGATTTCGTCGCGATCCTGGGCCCGAGCGGCTCGGGCAAGAGCACGCTGCTCAACCTGATCGCGGGCCTCGACTCGCCGAGCGCCGGGCGCGTGCTGATCGGCGGGCGGGACCTCGGTTACCTGCGGGACAACGCCCGCAGCGACCTCCGCCTGCGGGAGATCGGCTTCGTCTTCCAGAGCTTCAACCTGTTCCCGACCTTCACGGCGGAGGAGAACGTGGCCTGGCCGCTCGAGTTCCTGGGCGTCCGCTGGCGAGAGGCGCGCCGGCGCGCCGAGGAGGCCCTCGCCCAGGTGGCGCTCCCGCCGGCGGCCGCGGGCCGCCGGCCCGCCGAGCTCTCCGGTGGCGAGCAGCAGCGCGTCGCCATTGCGCGCGCCCTCGTGACCGAGCCGCGGCTCCTCCTCGCCGACGAGCCGACGGGCAACCTCGACTCGCAGACCGGGCAGACGATCCTGGACCTGCTGCGGCGCCTCAACGTGGAGCGCCGCCTGACGGTCGTCCTGGTGACGCACAGCGCGCTCGCCGCGAGCCATGCGCAGCGCACGATCGAGCTGCGCGACGGGCGGATCGTGCGCGAGGCGCGCGGCACGATCACGATCATGTTCAGCGACATCGTGGGATTCAGCGCCATGACCGAGCGGCTGGGCGACCGGGGGGCCCAGGATGTCCTGCGCGCCCACTCGGGCATCGTCCGCGAGCTGATCGCCGTGCACGGGGGCTTCGAGGTGAAGGCGCAGGGGGATGGCTTCATGATCGCCTTCCCGAGCGCGCGGCGCGCGCTGCGTTGCGCGGTCGCGATCCAGCGCGCCACGGCGGCGTACGACGAGCATGCGGAGGCGCCGGTGCGCCTGCGCATCGGCCTCCACACCGGCGAGGCGACGAAGGAGGGCTACGACTTCTTCGGCCGCAGCGTGATCGTGGCCGCGCGGATCGGGGCGGCGGCGCGGAGCGGGGAGATCCTGGTGTCGTCGCTGGTGCGGGAGCTCACCGGGGGCACGGAGGAGTTCGCCTTCGACGGCGAGCGGGAGGTGGAGCTGAAGGGGCTCTCCGGGTTGCAGCGGGTGTTCGGGGTGGAGTGGCGGGGAAGCGACCCGGCGCGCGCGTCGGCGCGGGGCAGCGGCACCGCCCCGGCCCCGTCCGGCCGCGTCCTTTCCCTGCCTCGCGGTGGGTCACCGTCGATCCGTCCCGCGTCGGTGGTCTAGGAGCGAGCATTTCCGCTAGCGCTGGGGCGCGCCCTTGGGGCGGCCTCGCCGCCATGATATGCGACCGCGGTGGATCTCCGCGGCGCGGTGGCGCTGGTGACGGGTGCGAGCCGCGGCGTCGGGCGCGCCATCGCGCTTGCGCTCGCCGAGGCCGGCGCGGACGTCGGATGCGCCGCGCGGGCGACCGACCACAACCCGCTCAAGCTCCCGGGCACCATCGACGCCACGGCGCGCGAGGTCGAGGCCCGCGGGCGGCGCGCCCTCGCCGTGCCGACCGACCTCTCCCAGCCGGCCGAGGTCGAGGCGATGGTGGCACGCACGATGCGGCACTTCGGCCGGCTCGACGTGCTGGTGAACAACGCGGCGATCACCTTCCCGGGCGACATCGACCTCGCCATGAAGCGCTGGGACCTGGTGATGGAGGTGAACCTGCGCGCGCCGGTGCTCGCCATCAAGGCCGCGCTCCCGGGCATGATCGCGCGCCGGCGGGGCGCGATCCTGAACGTCTCCTCGGCCGCCTCGCTGATGGCGGTCCCCGGCCTCCTCGTCTACGGCGTGTCGAAGGCGGGTCTCGAGCGCCTGACCACCGGGGTCTCCGAGAACGTCCGGGCGCACGGCATCGCCGTCAACTGCTTCCGCATCGACGTGCCGATCGCCTCCGAGGGCTTCGTCCACAACGCCCCCGAGCTCGACAAGTCGGACTGGGAGCCGACCGAGGTGGGCGCCGAGGGCGCGCTCTGGATGCTCGCCCAGCCGCCGGAGTTCACGGGGCAGGTGCTCGGCATCACCGACCTTCGCCGCCGCCACGGCGTCGCCGAGAGCCGTGTCCGCCGCTGAGCGTGCGGCGGGCATCCTCTGCCCGCTCTTCGCGCTGCGCGGCCGCCGCGACTGGGGCATCGGCGAGATCGGCCACCTGCCGGGCTTCTGCCGCTGGCTCGCCGCAGCGGGGCATCACGTCCTCCAGCTCCTCCCCATCTCCGAGACGTCCACCGGCGAGCGCAGCCCCTACGCCGCGCTGAGCGCCTTCGCGCTCGACCCGATCCACCTCTCGCTGGACGCGGTCGAGGACTTCGTCGCCGCGGGCGGCGAGCCGGCGCTCGGCGCCGGGCTCGAGTCGGCCCGCTCCCGCGGCGACATCGACTACGACGCCGTGCGCGCGCTGAAGCGGCGCGCGCTCGCGCTCGCCTTCGGGCGCTTCCTGGCGACCGAGTGGGAAGGGGGATCGGCGCGCGCCGAAGCCTTCCGCCGCTTTCGCGCCGCAGAGTCGGCGTGGCTCGCCGACTACGCGCTCTTCCGGGCGCTCCGCGAGCGCCACCGGGGCCAGCCGTGGACGGCGTGGGAGCCGCCGCTCCGCGACCGTGTGCCGGCGGCGCTCCGCGAAGCGCGCGCCGCGCTCGCGCGCGAGGGCCTCTTCCACGAGTACGTGCAGTGGCTCGCTGCCGAGCAGTGGGCGGCGGCACGGCGCGAGGCGACGGCGCTCGGCGTTCGCCTCATGGGCGACCTCGCCTTCGTCGTCTCGGGCGACAGCGCCGACGTGTGGGCGCGTCAGGACGAGTTCGTGCGCGACGCCTCGCTGGGCGCGCCGCCCGACGTGTTCGACCTGGGCGGCCAGGACTGGGGCCTGCCCGTCTATCGCTGGGAGGCGATGGCGCGCAACGACCACGCCTGGCTGCGGGCGCGTGTGGCGCGGGCCGCGGCGCTCTTCGCCGCCGTCCGCCTCGACCACGTGGTCGGCTTCTATCGCCAGTTCGTGATCCCGTCCGCGGCGCCGCGCCGCTTCGTGCCGGCGGCGGAATCCGACCAGCTCGCGCTCGGCGAGCGCCTGCTCGGGATCGTGCGCGCGTCGGCCGGATCGGCCGTCGTGACCGGCGAAGATCTCGGGGTCGTGCCGGACTTCGTCCGCCGCTCGCTCGCGACGCTCGGCATCCCCGGCTACCGCGTGCTGCGCTGGGAGAGCGACCCCGGCGTCTTCCGCGACCCGGCCGGGTTCCCGCCGCTGTCGGTGGCGACCACCGGCACCCACGACACGTCCGCGCTCGCCGCGTGGTGGGAGGAGGAGCTCGGCGACGACGGCCGCCGCGCGCTCGCGGCCGTGCCGTCGTTCGCGCGGCTCGGCGGCGCGGGCCCCGCGTTCACGCCCGCGGTGCACGAGGCGCTGCTCGACGGCCTCTACGGTGCGGGCTCAACCCTGGTCGTCCTGCCGTTCCCGGATGCCTACGGCGGGCGGGAGCGGATCAACGTGCCGGGCACGGTCGGACCGCCCAACTGGGGCTATCGCCTGCCGTGGACCGTCGAGGAGCTCGGCGGCAGCGCCGGCGCTCCGGTCCAGGGCCGCCTGCGCGCGCTCGCCGCGCACCACGGGCGGTAGCGGGTGGACCGGGTCCGCGCAGCGAGCGCGCGCTCAGGCGGGGCGTCTGCCCGTGCGGGTGGCGTGCAGGTGGCGCAGGCCGAGCAGCACGAGGCGCGCGGCCTCGAACGCCGCCGCGGTGCTGCCCCCGATCGCGAAGCGGCCGTCGGGCAGCGGCGAGGTGACCACGCCGACACGCTCCAGGTACACCCGCGCCTGCTCGACCTCGGATGGGCTCACCCACACGTCCCGCTCGACCGACCAGCGATACATGATCGTGGGGGCGATCGCCTCGAACCCCTGCATCGGCGGTGTGCTCGTGCCGCCCATAGCGCGCGGAGCTATAGCCGACGCGTGGAGCGCGATTCAAGATGTGCGGGAGAAACTTGGGGAGCACGCTACACCGAGAAGACGTGGCGCATGACGCGCAGCGACATGCCCGTGAGCGGCGGGCTCGCCATTCTTCTCCTCCTGACCCTGTCCCGCGCGGCCGCCGGCTGGGGCCTGGAAGGCCACGTCAGCGTGACGCGCGGCGCGCTCGCGGCGAGCGACGGCCTCCCCCCCTGGTTCCGCGCCGCGGGCGACGGGCTCGCCGAGCTCTCCAACGCCCCCGACCGCTGGCGCGAGGTGGAGAAGGGCGCGCCCGCGCTCGCGGCACGCCGCCCCGACCACTTCTTCGATCTCGACGTCTGGGGGGCCGAGCCGCTGCCCCCGGAGCGCTGGGCGTACGTCGCACGCGCGGCGCGGCGGCGGCTCAGCGCGCCGGCAGTCGGCTTCCTGCCCTTCGCCATCGGCGAGGAGTACGGCGTGCTGCTGAGCGCCTTCCGCGACGTGCGCACCGGGCGACCCGGGGCCCGCGAGGGCGCGCTCGCCGCGGCCGGCGTGCTCGCGCACCTGGCGGGGGACGCGGCAGTGCCGCTGCACGCGACCCGCCACCATCATGGCTGGGTGGGACCCAACCCGGAGGGGTTCACGCGCACGGGCGAGATCCACGCGTGGTTCGAGAGCACGCTCGTGGCGCGCGTCGAGCCGGCGGAGGTCCGCGCCGCCCCGGAGGCCGCGCGGGCGCTGGGGGACGTGGCGGACGCCGTGCAGGCACTCCTCGCCGACTCGCTGGCGCAGGTGCCGCGCCTTTACCGGCTCGAGCGCGAGAGCCGGCGCACGGGCGACGACGCCGGCGCGCGCGAGCTGGTGCGCGAACGGCTCGCCGCCGGCGCCACGCTCCTCGCCCGCCTCTGGCGGACGGCCTGGGTGCGGAGCCGTGGGTAGCGCACTGCGCACGGCCTCGCCGATGGTCAGCGCGCCGGTGGGCAGGGTAGTCTCGCGCGGCGTGACGCACGAGGAGCTCCGCCCGCTCCTGGCCGGCTACGCGGCCGGCACCCTGGACGAGGCCGGGTGCGAGGTCGTGCGCGCGCACCTCGCCGACGGCTGCGTCGCGTGCCTGCGCGACGTGTTCGATCGCCCGGTGGGCTTGCCTCGGACCCCT
>VBKJ01000012.1 GCA_005879795.1 Deltaproteobacteria bacterium | reverse complement strand
AGAAATGGCGAGCGGCTCTGCCTCGACCTCGTGGCCGCCCGGTTCATTGAGCCGAGCACCCTCCACTGACCCGCCAGGAGCGCGGTTCGCATAGCGCCCTGGAGGACTTATTAATAGAGGTCATTACCTGCGACCATCGCGGGCAGGGGAAGCGACAGCGCTTTTTCGCAATTCCTCGGCAATCGTGCTTTAACGCGCGCCGTGCGAGCCGTCGTGCAGCGGGTGAGCGAAGCGCGCGTGGCGGTGGACGGCGCGGTCGTGGGCGCGATCGGGCGCGGGCTCTGCGTGCTCCTCGGCGTCGGCCACGCCGACACCGAGCGCGACGCAGACGCGCTCTGCCGGAAGATCGTCGGGCTCCGCATCTTCGAGGACGAGGCGGGGCGCTTCGCGCGCCCGCTCGACCAGGTGGGCGGCGCGCTGCTCGTGGTCTCCGAGTTCACGCTCTACGCGGACTGCCGCAAGGGCCGACGCCCGGCGTTCACTGACGCCGCGCCACCCGAGCGCGCCGAGCGGCTCTACGACCACTTCGTCGCCCGCGCCCGCGACGCCACGGTGCCCGTCGCGACGGGCCGCTTCGGGGCGCGCATGGCGCTCGCGCTGGTGAACGACGGGCCGGTGACGGTCGTCCTCGACACGGGCGAGGGGGCGTGATGGCGCGCGCCGGCTTCACCGCCATCAGCTCGGGCAAGATCCGCTTCGGCAAGGACGGCCGCTGGTACAGCGACGACGAGCCGATCCCGAACCGCGCCATCTGCCGCCTGTTCAGCCGCGCGATGAGGGTGCAGCCCGACGGCCGCGGGCGCCTCGAGCTGGGCGAGGACAAAGCCGACGTCGTCATCGAGGACACGCCGTGGGTGGTGACCACGGTCGAGCACGATCCGGTGCGCGGCTTCAGCGTAGTGCTGAACGACGAGACGCGCGAGCCGCTCGACCCCGCGTCACTGCGCGTCGGTGCGGAGAACGTGCTCTACTGCCGCGTCAAGGGCGGGCACGAGGCGCGCTTTCTCCGTCCCGCCTACTACGAGCTCCTGCGCCATGCCGAGCTGGACGCGGACGGGCGGGTCGTGCTCCCGGTCGGCGGCCGGCGCGTGCCGCTCGGCGAGCGGCGGGGCTGAGGGCGGCCGCGCGCCATGCACGTCGTCCTCGTCGCACCCGAGATCCCGCAGAACACCGGCTCGATCGGCCGCCTCTGCGTCGCCACCGACACGGCGCTCCACCTGATCGATCCGCTCGGCTTCACGATCGACGACCGTCATCTCCGCCGCGCCGGCCTCGACTACTGGCCGCACGTGCAGCTCGCCCGGCACGCGAGCTGGGAGGCGTTCCTGGCCGCGCGCCCCCCGGGACGGCTCCTCTGCTTCTCGGCGCGCGCCTCGCGCTCCTACACGACGCTCCGCTTCCGCGCGGACGACCTCCTCGTCTTCGGGAGCGAGAGCCGCGGCCTCCCGCCCGCCATCCGCGCCGCGCACGCCGAGGCCACCTTCGGCATCCCGCTCGCGAGCGAGCACGTGCGCAGCCTCAACCTGGCCACCGCGGTGGCGATCGTCCTCTACGAGGCGCTGCGCCAGCAGGGGAAGGTGTAGTGCGCGCAGGTGTAGTCGTCCTGGCCGCCGCGGCGCTGGCCGCGGCGTGCTCGGCCCTCCCCGTGCCGCGCCGCTCGAGCTATCACGCCGCCGACGCGGACCTGAGCGTCACCCGCATCGTGCACGGCGCGATCATCCTCGAGCTCGGAGCCACCCGGCTCCTGGTCGACCCGTGGTTCCACTCGGGGTTCGTCGTCCGCCAGCGCGAGCCCCTCGGGCTCACGCCCGACGGCCTGCCGTCGGTCGCCGCCGTGCTGCTGACCCACCGCCACGGCGATCACTTCGACGAGACGGCCCTCGCCCGGCTGGCGGCCACGGTCTCCATGGCGGTCGCGCGCCCCGAGCTGCACGGGCGCCTCGCCCAGCTCGGCTTCCGCCAGGTGGTCGACCTCGACTGGTGGGACAGGGCGTCGATCGACGGTGTCACCGTGACCGCCGTGCCCGCGCGCCACGCCGTGCCCGAGAACGGCTACGTCGTCGAGGGCGGCCGGGTACAGGTCTACTTCGCGGGCGACACGCGCTACTTTCCCGAGCTGGTCGATGTCGCGACGCGTTTCCCGCACCTCGACGTCGCGCTCCTTCCCGTCGGCGGCGAGCGGTTCCTGGGCTTCGGGCGCGAGATGGGTCCGGCCGACGCGGCCCGCGCCGCGGCGCTCCTCGGGCCGCCCGGACGCCTGATCCCGATCGGCTACGGCAGGGGCGGCGGCTTCCCGCTGCGCTGGTTCGCCCGCCGCCCGACCGAGCGCTTCGCCGAGGAGTGCCGGAAGCGCGGCATCGAGGCGAAGCGCATCGTGGTGCTCGAGCCCGGCGAGAGCTGGCACTACTACAAGTGAGGACCTTCTCCCGCACGGCTCGCACCCTTGCTCGTCAGCCGTGCCCGAGCGCCCGGGTCACGAACCAGAAGAGCCCGAGCCCGCAGATGGCGGCCGACCCGATCTCGGCCAGCGGCCGCCGTCCGCGCTCGGCGGTCGCGCGGTCCACGAGCACGAGGAGCGCCCACGCGCCCGCGATGACGGCGAGCTGTCCGGCCTCGACGCCGAGGTTGAAGCCGAGGAGCGCCGGGAGCAGACGGCGGCGCGGCAGCTCGAGCGCGGCGAGCACGCCCGCGAACCCGAAGCCGTGCACGAACCCGAACGCGAACGCGACCAGCGCCCGGAGCCGAGCCGTCTCGCCGCTCCTCGCGAGCAGCCCGAAGTGGCAGCGCGCGAAGAGCGCGAGCCCCGCGAGCACGGCCACGGGCACGGTCCCCATGCCGAGCGCGGCGGCGAGCGCCAGCGCCGCGAGCATCGCGGTCGCGAGCCACGGCGTGGCGCAGTCACGCCCGCCGAGGAGCCACACGTTCTCGGCCGCGACCAGCGCGATCGAGAGTCCGATCGTGGCCTCGACCGTGCCAGGCGCGGGACGCACGAGGCCGGTCGCCGCGAGCGCGAGGGTCACGCTGTGCGCGGCCGTGAACGCGGTCACGACGGTCGCGACCTCGAGGAGCGAGCGCGCCAGCAGCACGAGCGCGAGCAGGAAGGCGAGATGGTCCCAGCCGCCGGCGATGTGCCGGACGCCGAGCGCGACGTAGTCGGCGAGCGACGCCCCCGCGCCATCCTCCCCCAGTGTCCAGCGGGGCTCGTCGCCCGAGAGCACGCGCTCGGCGGCCGTGCCGTCGGGAAGCGTCGCGCGCGCGAAGTGGAGGTGCGACGGCGCCACGTCGAGGAAGAGGCGCGACGCGATCGCGCGCGCGCCGGGCGGACACGCGACCTGCCAGGCGAGCGTCAACCAGCCGTCCTCACCCGCGCGCGCGACGGGCGCCGCGACGACCTCGCACGGCCGCTCGCCGGCGAGGAGGACGAGGCGGGGCGCGACGTACGCGCCCGTCGCGGCGTCGTCCCATGCGTCGGCGTCGAGACGGGTCAGGTCGATGCGCGCGAGCCGTGCCTCGACCCGCGCGCCCGTGTCGGTGAGGGTCCAGTTCGAGTACGAGACGCTGCGGCCGTGCCCGAGCGCGGGCGGGGCGAGCGCGAGGAGCGGGACCAGGGTCGCCGTGACCGCGAGGGCGAGCGCGGGGCCGGGTCTGGCGCCGCCCGATTGCCGCCCCGAGGTCACGGCAGCCGCTCCGCCACGCGCACGTCGGCCCGGCGCCGGAGCGAGTCGAGGGCCGTTCTGAGCGCCTCCTCGTCGCCGCGGCGGCGGCGCTGCGCGCGCACGGCGTCGACGATCTCGTCGAACGGCGGCACGCGCGCGGCCTCGCGCTCGACGACGCGCAGGACGTGGAACCCCGCGCCCGAGCGCACGGGGTCGCTCACCCCGCCCGGCGCGAGGGCGAGGGCCGCGCGCGTCGCCGTCTCGCCCAGGTACTCGCGCAGCTTCGCGGGCGGAAGGAGGGCGTCGGGCAGGGGGGCAACCTCCTCGTCGCCGAGGTCGCGGCGGACGCCCGCGAGCGCGTCGCCGGCCCGCAGCCGCCGCGCGGCGGCCGCCGCCCGCCCGCCGGCACGCGCCTCGTCCTCGACCGACGCAGGACCCACGAAGACCTGCTCGACGCGGATGCGCCCGGGCTCGGTGAAGTCGTCGCGATGGGCATCGTAGAACGCCTCCAGCTCGGCGCGGGTGGGCTCGGGCGCGTCCGCCGTCGTGCCGAGGAGGCCGATCGCCGCCCCCGCCAGCTCGGCACGCACCAGGCGATCGCGGCGCGCGAGGCCGAGCTCGAGGGCGCGCTGCACGAGCAGCTCCTCGTCGACCAGCCGGTCGAGGACGCGGCGGCGGTCGTCCTCGCCGGGCGGATCGCGTCGATCGGCGGCGAGCGCGGCGAGCGCGCGCGCGTAATCGTCGGCGCGCACGAGCTCGCCGTTCACGGTCGCGATGGCGCCCTCGGGGAGGCCCGCGTGCGGCGCCCGCGCCCCCACCAGCGCGGTGGCCGCGACGGCGAGGCCGGCGGCCGCGCCGAGCGCGAGGAGCTGCCGGGCGCGCCGCTCGGCCGTCATCACGACGCGGGATCGAGGTAGATCGGCGACGACCAGGCGCGCTCCTCGTTGGGCGCGAGGCAGTCGTCGTCGAAGGGCGTGCGGTAGTCGCCGAAGCACGGGTGCACGCGCGCGCAGCTGCCGGCGGCGTCGCGCTCGCAGCGCAGCCCGCCCGCGTTCACGGCCGGCGTCGGCTCCTCGACCGCGCGCACGTAGTAGAGCGCCGGACGGCCGCTCATTAGGAAGCTCGGGTCGTCGAACTCGGCCGTGCAGCCGGCGGGGTCTCGCGGGCAGTCGATCCGGCGCCACGGGTCCTCGATCAGCTCGCGCACCGGCTCGCCGGGCCGCACCTGCGGGCGGATACGGACCACCTCGATGCGGGTGACGCGGCGGCGGCGGTCGCCCGGGTTGTAGCACTCGCCGCGGCAGAGCGCCGCGATACGCGCCGCGCCGAGCGCGTGGAGGGAGTGCTCCGGGCAGCCGGGCTTCTGCTCGAGCGCGCCCACGGCGCGCACGCGGAAGCGCGGGGCCTCGGCGAGCGTCGCCTCGGAGCCCATCGGCATCACGCCCCCCGGCCCGTTCAGGAGGTCGAACCAGAGGAGGATGCGGTCGCCGCTCGTGCCGTACACCTCGCGCCGCTTGAGCGCGCTCCAGACGGCGTCGCGGTCGCGGCCGGCGGCGTGTACGGCGACCAGCCCGCCCGTCATGAAGAAGGACGCCTGGCGCTCGGTCTCGAGCATCGTGAAGGCCGGCCCGGGCGGGATCTCGTCGACGGCGAGCGACGCCGGCCGGGGCGCCGCGGGCGCTCCCATGACGCGGGCGCGCCAGGTCTCGTCCCTGGCGCCGATGGCCTCGGTCATCGCGCGGCGCGCGAACTCCTTGTAACCCGTGCCGGGGCGCGCGGAGTGGTTGTCGCTCGAGGCGATCAGGCCGAAGCGGAAGCGGCGCGGCTTCGCCGGGTCGTCGAAGTTGGCGATCGCGAGCGCGTACTGCGCCGAGCTCCCGGGCCGATAGTTGAAGGCCGGGTTGAAGCAGTCACGGCACTGGCCGCAGTCCTTCCAGTCCTCGATCGTCGCGCCCGGCACGGTGCGATGCCCCGCGACGCCGGCCCCGAGATAGTTGGCGCGCGCCGCCGTGACGCGCTCCTCGCACTCCGGCGACGCGGGGTTCGTGCAGCGCGCGCGGATGATCTCGCCCGCCTGCCAGCAGCAGGGAAGGTAGTCCCTCGTCGGCTCGGGACAGTGGGGCGCGCCGCCCGGATCACGGTCGACGGCGAGCCAGGGGCGATACTCCTCGGAGTTGCCGTGCCCCGAGTACACCTCGAGGAGGCGCTGCTTCTGCTCGTCGTGCATGGGCCCCCGGAGCTGCTTGTCGAACATGCTCCCGGCGGGGGTGTAGAAGCCCCACGTCGTGCCGTGCGGGATGACGAGCGTGTCGAAGCCCCACTGCGCGAGCTTCTCGAAGAGGACGTCGGGCGTCTCCGCCGTCTCGTGGCAGTCGGCGGGCAGCTCGCGCGTGTCGACGCCCGGCGGGCAGAGCGGCACGGCGAGGAGCTCCCGCTGGAAGCGCCCGAAGTCGTAGTAGCGCTGGCGGTTCGGGAAATCGAGGAGCGGGAAGGTGAGCCGCTGCCAGAGCGGCGCGGGCTGGACGAACGCCTGGCCGAGCACCCCGGCGCGCGCACTGATCGGGCGGCGGGGCACGCGGTCCTCGGCCGTGTCGCGGAAGATCACGTTCTTGTGGCCGTAGTGCGTCTCCGGCGTCTGCCCGACCTGCGTCCACTCCCAGCCGAGGAACGCGACCAGGTCGGGGTTCTTCGGATCGCCCGCGAGTGCGTTGCACTGCCGGATCGCCTCCTTCGTCTCCGCCCAGTGCGCGGGTGTGACGCCTTCGGCGTGGTCGTTGATGCTCCAGAAGTCGAGGTCCGAGCAGTAGCGCGCGAAGTCGCAGGCGTCGGCGGGCGGATGCGCGCCCTCGCCCTGCATGAAGGGGAGCGTGCGCAGGAAGGCGTCGACGGAGAAGGTCGTGTGCACGTGGAGGTCGCCGAAGAGGATCTGCCGAGCGGGCGGCTCGGCGACGCCGAGGCCGCCGAGGGCGCGTCGTTGCGTCTCGGCGCGGGCCGCCACGGCGGCCGGCGGCACCGACGCCTGCGTGGGCTCGCCCGGACCCTCGTGCCGGCCCCGGCAGCCGGCGAGCGCGAGGGCGAGGGCGAGGGGACGAGCCCAGTGCGTGCGCACCGTCGACAGCTACTACGCCCGTCGCCCTCGCGGCAAGGCGCGGGCTACCGCGAGCCTCCTAGAACTCGACCACCACGTCGCTCCCGTCCTCGAGCCGCACGGTATCCGCGAAGCGGATCACCCGCTCGCGCAGCGACATGGTGATCGAGCTGGTGCGCAAGCCGCCTCCGAAGAAGCGCACGCCGCGCATGATGGAGCCGTCGGTGACACCGGTCGCGACGAAGAGGATGTCGGGCCCCGGGGCGAGATCCTCCTCGGTGTAGATGCGCTTCAAGTCCGTGATGCCCATCTTCCGCATGCGCTCCTCCTGCCCCGGCTTGGTGGGCACGAGGCGCGCGAGCATGCCGCCGTTGAGGCAGCGGAGCGCGGCGGCGGCGAGCACGCCCTCGGGGGCGCCGCCGATCCCCATCACCGCGTGGACGTTGGTACGGCGCACGGCCGCCGAGATGCCGGCCGACAGGTCGCCGTCGCCGATCAGCTTGATGCGCGCGCCGGCCTTGCGGATGTCGGCGATCAGCTTCTCGTGGCGTGGGCGGTCGAGCACGATGACGACCAGGTCCTCGACGTCGCGGCCGAGCGAGCGGGCGATCGCCTTCAGGTTCTGCTCGACCGGCGCGTCGATGTCGATCACGCGCTTGGCCGTGGGCCCGACGATGATCTTCTCCATGTAGCAGTCGGGCGCGTGCAGGAGGCCGCCCTTGTTGGAGGCGGCGAGCACCGTGATCGCGTTGGGCGCGCCGGTGGCGCAGAGGTTCGTCCCCTCGAGCGGGTCGACCGCGATGTCGACCTCGACGTCGTCGGCGTGGCCGCGCCCGAGCTTCTCGCCAATGTAGAGCATCGGCGCCTCGTCGCGCTCGCCCTCGCCGATGACGACCGTGCCCCGCATCGCGATCGCGTCCATCTCGTGGCGCATCGACTCGGTCGCGACGTGGTCCGAGTGCCGGCGGTCGCCCTGCCCCATCGTCCGCGCGCAGGCGACCGCCGCCACCTCGCACACGCGCAGGAAGTCCCGCGACAGCCGCTCGACGTTCACCGCCATGACGTCCCCCCGAGCCCGGCCGGGCTCACTTCGCCTTGCCGGCGTAGATGTCCATCACCTGGCGGAGGAAGTCGAGCGCCTCGCTCCGTGGCCGCTGGAAGGAGTTGCGGCCGATGATCGACCCGAAGCCGCCGCCGTCGCGGATGGCGCGCACCTCCTCGAAGATGGCAGCGGTGTCCTTCGCCTCGCCCCCCGAGAAGATGAGGATGCGCCGCCCGTTGAAGGCGCTCTGCACCACGTGGCGCACGCGCTCGGCCAGGGTGGCGATCGGGATGCGCTCCTTCTCGTAGACCTTCTTGGCCGCCGCCTGCTCGATGTGCGCCGTCGGCGGCTTCACCTTGATGATGTGGGCGCCGAGCTGGCAGGCGATCTGGGCCGCGTAGGCGACCACGTCGATCGCGGTCTCGCCCTCCTTCGAGATGCCCGACCCGCGCGGGTAGGACCAGATGACCACGGCGAGGCCCTTGCGCTTGGCCTCGTGCCCGAGCTCGCGGATCTGGCCGTACATCTCGTTGCGCGCCGCCGAGGCGGGGTAGATGGTGAAGCCGATCGCGCTGCAGCCCAGGCGGAGCGCATCGTCGACGCTGCCCGTGACGGCGGGGCACGGGTCGGCGCCGCCGGAGAGCGTGTCGGAGTTGTTGAGCTTCAGGATGAGCGGGATCTCGCCCGCGAACTCGGCGGCGCCGGCCTCGAGGAAGCCGAGCGGAGCCGCGTAGGCGTTGCAGCCCGCCGCGAGCGCCAGCTCGAAGTGGTAGCGCGGGTCGTAGCCCGGGGGGTTGGGCGCGAAGGAGCGCGCGGGGCCGTGCTCGAAGCCCTGGTCGACGGGCAGGATGACGAACCTGCCGGTCCCCGCCAGGCGCCCGTGGTTCATCACGCGCGCCAGGTTGGCCAGCGTGCCCGGGTTGTCGCTTCCGTACCAGCCGAGTATCTCTCGCACTCGCTCGCT
>VBKJ01000011.1 GCA_005879795.1 Deltaproteobacteria bacterium | reverse complement strand
TCGACCAGCTCCAGGTGACGCCGGCGACCTCGGGCGAGATCCTGCTCGGGAAGCTCCTCCCGCTCGGGGCCGTGTTCGCGCTCGATGTCGTGCTCATGATGCTGGTCGCCGGCTTCGTGCTCGGCGTCTGGCCGCAGGGGAACGCGCTCCTCTTCATCGCCATCTCCTCGGGCTACGTCTTCTTCTCGCTCGCCCTCGGCCTTTACTTCTCGGCCACCTCGAGCACGGCCGCCGAGGCGGTGCAGAAGACCGTGCTGTTCAGCATCCCGCTCGTGCAGCTCTCGGGCTTCGCGTTCCCGACCCGCAACATGCCGTTCGTCTTCCGCTGGCTCGCCGAGGCCTTCCCCGCGACGCACTACATCCGCGTGAGCCGCGCCATCTATCTCCGTGCCGCGGGGCCCGAGGCGCTCGCCTGGGAGCTCACCGTGCTCGCGCTCTCGGGAGTGGTGTTCGTGGCGCTCGCGCTGCGCACGATCGGAGCGCGGACGTGAGCCGCCGCTTCTGGTCGAACGTGCTCGCCGTGGCGTACCGCGAGGCGCGCATCGTGCGCCACGACCGCGCCTTCCTGGGCGTCGTCCTCATGCAGCCGATCATGATGCTCGTCATCTTCGGGCTCGTGCTCTCCAACAAGCCGGCCAACGTGCCGTGGGCGGTGCTCGACCGGAGCGCGGACACTGTCGCGCGGCGCCTGGTCGCCGAGGTGCAGGCGACGGGCTACTTCCGCCCGCCGCGCGCGATCGCGAGCTACGACCAGGCGCGCGACCTCCTGCAACGCGGCCAGGCGCTCGCCGTCCTCGTCGTCCCGGAGGACTTCCGGCGCGACGTCGAGCGCGGGCGGCCGCGCGTGCAGCTCCTGCTCGACGGGAGCGACCCGCTCTCCGCCGCCCGGATCGGCGCGTACGTGGCGGAGGTGGCGGGCGGGTTCGCGACCCGCCTCGTCCCCGCGGGCACGCGGCACGCCGCGCCGCGGCTGCCGGGTCCGATCGACGTCCGGCAGCGCTTCTGGTTCAACCCGACGCTCAGCGACCGCATCTTCTTCCTCGCCGCGTTCGCCGGCATGCTGCTCACGAACCTCTGCCTCTCGGTCACCTCGGGCGGCCTGGTCGGCGAGCGCGAGATGGGCACCTACGAGCAGATGCTGGCGCTGCCCACCACGCCGCTCGAGATCGTGCTCGGGAAGCTCGTCCCCTACGTCGTCGTCTCTTACGGGCTCCTCCTCTTCGCCGTCCTCTCGAGCGGGCTCGCCTTCGGCGTGTGGCCGCACGGGAGCTGGCCGGCGCTGTTCGCCATCACGCTGCCCTTCGTGCTCGCGTCGCTCGCGATCGGCGTCCTCGTCTCGGTGCTCGCCCAGACCACGGCGCAGTCGGTGTTCATCACCGTCTTCTTCATCATGCCGTCGTTCGTGCTCTCGGGGGTGATGTACCCCTACCAGTTCATGCCGCGCGGCGTGCGCGATCTGGGCGGGCTCTTCCCGCTGCGCTGGTACCAGATCGCGCTCAGACGGATCGTGGAGCGCGGGGCGGGGTTCGCGGAGGTGCTGGGGCCGGCGTTGGCGCTGGGGGGGCTCTTCGCGCTGCTGCTCGTCCTGATCCGCTGGCGGATGAAGCCGCGCCTCGGCTAGCTAGGCGCCCCGGAGCCGCACGCGTCTCCCAGAAGTTGACGTGGGGGCGAAGCCAGGCGGATCCGGCGCTGGCGCGGGAGGTCGCCGAGCATCAGGACTCGGCCCGAGCCGTCCAAGTTTGTACCGGGCCGCCATGGTCGTGACGGCCGCGGTGCATAGCAGCCTCCGCATCGCCTCGCCGGCACGCGGTCCGAACCGTCCCGCGCGCCGTGGCCGATTGGCACGTCTTAAGCAGGGCTGACCGCCGGGGCCCGCGATCGTTTAAGGAGGCAAATTGCCTGAGGTTCCAGGTCAGTCGGTCCCGGCGAGGCCGCCACACCTGCACGCCAGGCTCCTCGGGATCCAGATCCAGCGTGGCCTGACGCTCGTGCGGCGCCTGGAGGCGCGGGGAGACGAGGCGGTCGCCCACGACTACCAGGCGTGGCGCGAATACAACGAGCGGCTGTTGCGGCTCCTCATCGCGTCCCACGAGGTGTGGGAGAGCTATCTCCGAACGGTCTGCAGCAGCAGCTACGGGCGCCGAACGCCGCCCTCCTCCGGGGGCTTGATAGAGGTCGTGCAGACCGAAATCCGGGACCTGGCGTCCGTTGCGGACAAGCTCGGACTCTCCGAAACAGAGCCGGAGGCTTCCGTCCCCGCGGTGAGCAGCGGCGAGGCGGGCGACAGGGTCCTGATCGTCTACGGGAGAAACGAGGAGGCGAAGGAGAAGGTCGCGCGCTTTCTGATGAAGCTCCAGCTCGAGCCCATTCTCCTGGACGAGCAGGCGGCCCGGGGGCGCACCCTCATCGAGAAGTTCGAGACGCAGTGGCCCGTCGCCTTCGTCGTGGTATTGCTGACGGGCGACGACGTGGGGGGGCTGGCCCCCGAGCCGCGGAAGCTCCGTCCGCGCGCACGCCAGAACGTCATCTTCGAGCTCGGCTTCTCGATCGCCAAGCTGAGCCGGGAACGGGTGTGCGCGCTCTACGAGGAGGGTGTGGAGCTCCCGTCGGACATCCACGGCGTCGAGTACAAGCTGCTCGATGCGGCAGGAGCGTGGAAGGCGAAGCTCGCAAAGGAGCTGCACGAGGCCGGGCTGCGCTTCGATCCCGTCAGGATCCTCGACGCGTAGCCCGAGAAAGGACGGAACGCTGCGATGACGTACCACACCAGGAGGCAGGAGATGGAAGCCACGAAGGACATGCCCGCACGCCTTCACGGCACTCTTCGCGGTCTGGAAAGGGTGCCAGGATCCCCGCAGTTCGAGGGCCGGTTCGGCCGCCTGTTCCGTACGCTGCCGCCCGCGCGCTTCGACGAGGAAGACCTGAAGTCCCTCGCGTCGGCCATGATCGCGGAGGCTGAGGCGAGACCGACCTCCGAAGACGAGAACGACGACGAAGAAAACACGGGGACGCCGGACGACCCGGGCATCAGCGCCGGCGTCACCTACCTGGGCCAGTTCATCGACCACGACCTCACGTTCGACCCGGCGAGCAGCTTGCAGAAGCAAGACGATCCCGACGGACTGGTGGACTTCCGCACGCCGCGGTTCGACCTCGATTGCCTCTACGGCCGCGGCCCCGACGACCAGCCCTACCTCTACGAGGATGACGGGGTGCGGATGCTGCTGGGCCGCCCGCTGACCGGCAACCCGCACGATCCGAACACCCGCGACGTGCCCCGCAATTCACCCGCGCCGGGCAGCCCCAAACGTGCCCTCATCGGCGACCCCCGCAACGACGAGAACGTGATCGTGTCCCAGCTGCACGCGACGTTCCTCCGCTTCCACAACCGCATCGCGGACCTCCTGCACGGAGCCCACGCCGACTTCCACACCGTCCAGCGGCTCGTGCGCTGGCACTATCAGTGGGTGGTGCTCCACGACTTTCTGCCCACGATCATCGGCCGGCCGATGCTGGAGAGCATCCTCCCGCACCTGGCACGGGGGACGTCGATCCTCCAGGACAGGCCCGACCTGCGCTTCTACCATCCGCGGCACGAGCCGTTCATGCCGGTCGAGTTCTCGGTCGCGGCGTATCGGTTCGGTCACTCGATGGTGCGGCCGGAGTACCGGCTCAACACCACGCTGGCGGACCGGCAGGTGATCTTCTCGCTCGATCCCAACGTGCTCGATCTGACGGGCTTCCGCGAGTTCCCCGCCCGGTTGGCGATCGAATGGAACCTGTTCTTCGACCTGGGGCCGGCCCCCCGCCACGGGAAGCGGCGCCGCCAGCCCGCCTACAAGATCGACTCGTCACTGGTCAACCCGCTGGGGAACCTGCCGCCCCAGGTCGCCTCGCAGGTCGCTTCGCTGGCCGAGCGCAACCTGCTGCGCGGCCTGCGCATGGGGCTGCCGTCGGGCCAGGACGTGGCGAGGAGGATGGGCGTGCCGGTCATTCCCGATGACAGGCTGCGCGTCGGCAAGGCGACCGAGGAAGATGCCGCAGCCAACATCCACCTGGCCGACATATCCCCGAAGTTCCGCAAAAACGCTCCGCTCTGGTACTACGTGCTGGCCGAGGCCCAGCAGGCGTTCGTCGACAATCAGACGCCCATCCGGCTCGGCCCGGTCGGCGGGCGCATCGTCGGGGAGGTGTTCGTCGGCTTGCTGCTGGGCGACCGGCATTCGTTCCTCAATCAGACCCCGCTCTGGCAGCCCATCCCGGAGTTCGCCAGGGACGGCAAGTTCGGGATGGCGGAACTGATCGCCCAGGCGATGCAGGCGTAGCAGCCGGCGTGGCGGCGATGGCGCCCGAGTCGCGGGTCGACGCGAGCGGCGTCGGAGCCGTCTACGGGAAGCTGACGAGCAGGTCGCGCAAGTCGGTGGCGTTCGCCGCGTCGCCCAGCATCGCCGTCACGCCGAAGATCTCCTCGATCGTGCGCAGCGTCGAGCTGTGGGTGTAATGGATGGCGTTGTAGTACCCCCCGCCCTTGGCCTTGGGCGAGAGCACGATCATGCCGATCGGGCCGTCGCCGGTGTCGCCCTCGTCCCAGAGGATGAAGAGCGCGCCGTTGCGGGCGTAGGCCTGCGACGCGAGGATCTTGGGCACCTCCGTCGACAGCCAGGCGTCGCCCTGCTGCACGGGATCGTTCAGCGGCGGGCAGGTGTCGTGCATGTCGTTGCACAGGTGCGGCGTGATGAAGTTGTAGCGCGCCACCCTGTCGTAGATGAGGTCCGTCTCCAGCTCCGAGTAGGGACGAACGTGCTCGATGCAGCGCGGCGCCCGGGAGCTGTTCCCTTGGGTGACGTCGTCGAAGTAGACGAACGGGTTGTGGTTGACGTCGTACAAGCCGACATTGGTGAGCGGGCAGTCGGTGCCGCTGATGTCCTCCTGGTAGGCCCGCCACGAGAGCCCGGCCGCCTCGAGCATGTTGACGAGGTGGCGGCCGGTGCTCTGGACGTTGCTCGACGGGTCGGCGTCGTTGAGGATGCCGAAGTTCGTCCCGGCCTCGAGCCAGAGGTAGTTGGGTTCGCTCGGGTGCAGGTTGGGCGGGTTGTAGTACTGCTCCGCGTGCGAGGCGATCGGCAGCAGCGTGTGGTTGATGTACGGCGCTGATGGACTGTTCTTGATGCTCGACCAGTCGTGGTTCTCCATCACGATGAGGAACACCGTGTCGATGGGGCAGGCACCGGTGCAGGTTCCCGGCCGCGTGGTCGTGGTGGTCGTGCTCGTGGAGACCGTGGTGGTGGTCGGGCCCGGGCAGGCGCTGCCTGCCGGCATGCACTCGAGCGTGATCCCGTCGACGTCCATCCGCGCGGGCTTGTGCCTCGACTTGGCCGCGACGCGGATCGTGCACGCCTGCATCCTCTTGCCATTCCTCTTGGTCCGGACCTTGATGTCGACGAACGAGCCGCAGGACGACTGCGCCTTCGTGATCCTGAGCCTCCCCGGGCTGCAGGTCGTCCCTATGGCCTTCTCGGACGACGCAGGCACGCAGCCGGGCTGGGTGCGGCACAGCTGGAGGCTGAAGGTGCAGATCTTGCGGCTCGCGACCTGGCAGAGCGTGCTCCCGTCGGGCACGTCGCCGCCGTGGTCGTGGACCTCGACCAGGCACTCGTCCCCCGCGCTCTCCTGTCCAGCGAAGCCTACGAGCGGCACCGCGAACGCCGCTGCGGCGCAGAGCGTCACTCCCACCCCGATCATTCCGTGCCCCGTGCGCAAAGGGGCTTCGCCTCACTCACGACCCAGTTCGGCTTTCACCTGGCGCGCCATGATTGACCCTAAGGCCCTCACGAATCGGCGGATCGGGGTACTAGCTCAACTTCCGCAGTTCGGTCCACGAAAAAATTTCCGGCGGGCCGGACCCGTGCAGGGTCGCGAGGTTTCGTAGGACCTGGTTCCGAGATCCGCGTGCAGAGCGGCCCCGGCGCGCGCCCGAGCTCGCCGCGGTGTAGGGCCAACTTTCGGAGCCAAGCATGCAGAATCCCGTACCTCGACCCCTCGACCTGCGGAAGTCGGGCTGGCCCGCCGCAGAAGTCCGTCCGTGTGGACTCCGGCCCGGACGCGCGAAGACCGACGTCCCCGGCTACGGTCGGCGCCATCGTCGCTGCGTGAGCGGCAGCTCCACCCTCATGGTCAAGGCAGCGGCGGCAGCGTCAGCGTGGTCGTCGTCAGCGGCAGCGTGATCGTCGGCAGCGGCAGCGTCAGCGTGCTCGTGCTGCTCCTCGTGGTGGTGGTCGTCGAAGGCCGCGTGGTGGAGGTGGTCGGCCGAGTGGTCGTGGTGGTGGTCGTCGCGGGCCGCGTGGTGGAGGTAGTCGGCCGAGTGGTCGTGGTGGTGGTCGTCGGAGACCGCGTGGTGGAGGTGGTCGGCCGAGTGGTGCTGGTGGAGGTGGGCGGAGGCCGCGTGGTCGTAGTGGTGGTCGTCGCGGGCTGCGTGGTGCCCGTGGTGGAAGCGGGGCGGAAGGTGGCGAGCACCATGAACCAGTTGGTGGCCGTGCCGAGGGTCAGGTTTCCCTCCTGCGGGCCCTCGGCGCTGGAGAGGATGTCCTCGATGTCGGAGGAGGCGCTCCCGTTCCGCACGTCGAGAACGTACGGCACCCTCTGGCTGCTTCCGGGAGTCGCGGAAGCCGGCTGACCGCCGGTGAGGGCGGCCGCCACGACCAGCTCGCCGGCAGGGACCGAGGCGCTCGGACCCACGCTGGCGTGGGTGCCCGTGCCTTCCGATAGCACGGTCTGGTCGAGCGCTCCCGCCGTCGCCACGTGTCTGAAATTCGCGACCGCCTCCTGCAGATATGCGGGCGCGGACGCCGACACCGTGATCGTGAGGCCCGAGGGCGCGGCGGCGGAGTTCTCCCGGTAGTAGAGGGCGATGTCGCCCGATCCGCTGAACGTCGTCGAGGCCGAGCGCGTCCAGGGGCCGTTGACGTTGTCCGAGACCTGCACCTCACCCGGGGCGTTGAACTGGCTGAACCAGCCGACCAGCAGGTCGCCGGCCGAAACCGGCTCGGGCAGGGTCAGGGTGTCCGACGAGAGGCGGTCGGCGGACGAGGCGGCCGCGCCCTGGACGAATTCGGGTGACGCGGCCGGCGTGGTGACCGTGAGAGGTGCCGACGGCGCCGAATGATCGTCCGCGAGGTCGAAGGCGTCGACCGAATACGTGTAGCTGGCTGACGGCGCCGTGTCCGCGTCCAGGAACGTCGTCGTGTCGGGCCGCGCCGTCCCGATGGGGGAACCGTCTCGGTACACGGTGTAGCCGGCGACGCTGCCGGTGGACGGCGACCAGGAGAGGGCGACCCGGGTGGAGGCCACGCTGGTGGCCTCGAGGCCGGTGGGGGTGGAGGGTCGCGTGGGCGGGGTGGCGGGAAGGGGATGAAAGACGGCGCACACCGCGTACCAGTCGGTGGCCGAGGCAAGGGTGGCCGTCCCGTGCTGGCCGCCCGCGGCGCTCGACGTGATGTCCTCTTCATAGGCGGATCCATTCCCTGTCTGCGCCCGAGGCGTGTACGGCACGCCCAGGCTGCTTCCGGGCGTCACCGAGCCGGGAGAGCCGCCGGTCACCAGGGCCGCGAACACGAGCTCGCCCGCATCCACCGCCGCGGTCGCACCGGTGTCGACGGCCGTTCCCACAGCGCGCGCCGCGGCGATCTGGTCCAGCGAGCCGGCGAGGGCGACGCCCGAATACTCGGCGACCGATCCCTGCAGGTACGCGGTCGAGGAGACGGATACGGTGATCGTGATTCCACTGGGCGCCGCCTGGCTGTTCTCGCGGTAGTAGAGGGCGATGTCGCCCGTGTCGCTCATGAAGGTCAGCGATCCGGGCACCCGCGTCCAGGTGCCGTTCACGTCGTCCGATACCTGAACCTCCTCGGGGGCGTCGAACTGGGAAAACCACCCGACCAACAGATCCCCCTGCGCAACCGGGCGGGTGAGTGTGACGGTGAGCGTCGAGACCCGAGACGCGCTCGAAAATGCCGCTCCCTGGACGAAGGTCGGGGTGGTCGATTGCTGCGCCGCCGCGGGGCCGGCGAGGGCGGCGACGAGGAGCAGGGCGGGAGCGGGGGATCGCATAGCTGCGATCGATAGCATCGAGGCGGCGCCCGGTATCTACCCTCCCCCTGGAGCCGCGCCTCACGGTTGTGCCGGATGTGGGAAGTCGCGCGGCTCACGCGGCTTCTTCTTGCGTGAATTGCGCGAACAGGAGAGCCGTCGCCCTGCCGTTGCCCATTCCTTCACCGACGGTTCTCGGAGCGGCAGCTCCACCCGCACGGTGGTCAAGGCAGCGGGGGCAACGTGATCGGCGGCAACGTCGGCAACGTGATCGGCGGCAGCGTCAGCGTGGTCGTGCTGGTCGTGGCGGTGGTGGTCGTCGTCGAAGGCCGCGTGGTGGAGGTGGGCGGCGGCCGGGTGGTGGTGGTGGTGGTCGTCGCGGGCTGCGTGGTGGACGTGCTGGAAGCGGGCCGGAAGGTGGCGAGCACCATGTACCAGTTGGTGGGCCAGCCCAAGGTCATGCTCCCCTCCTGCGGGCCGTCCGCGCTGGACAGGATGTCCTCGAGGGTAGAGGCGGCGCTCCCGTTCTGGGCGTCGAGGAGGTACGGCACCATCTGGCTGCTTCCGGGAGTCACCCAACCCGGCCGGCCGCCGGTGAGGACGGCCGCCACGACCAGCTCGCCGGC
>VBKJ01000010.1 GCA_005879795.1 Deltaproteobacteria bacterium | reverse complement strand
CGGCAGCCAGAACTGGGCCACGCCGGCGCAGGGCGTGCCGCCCTCCTACCTGTCGGTGCGCGAGTGGCCCCTCAGCGCGGGGCGGTTCTTCGACCACCGGGACGACGCGGGCGCCAACCCGGTGGCGGTCCTCGGGCAGACAGTCGTCGATCAGCTCTTCACCCCGGGCGAGGATCCGCTCGGCGCGACCATCCGCGTGAAGAACGTGCCCTTCGAGGTTATCGGCGTGCTCGCCCGCAAGGGGCAGACGGCGTGGGGCCAGGATCAGGACGACGTGGTCCTGATACCGTTCCTGACCGCCGAGCGGCGCGTCCTCGGCACGCAGATCCTGGGCACGGTCGACATGATCGTCGCCGCGGCGGCGACCGCCGACGTGCTGCCCGAGGTCGAGCCGCAGATCCGCGCGCTCCTCCACGAGCGCCATCGCATCCCGCAGGGCCAGGACGACGACTTCACCGTCCGCGATCTCAACGAGATCGCCGAGGCCTCGAAGAACGCGAGCGCCGTGATGATGAACCTGCTCCTCAGCGTCGCCTCCGTATCGCTCCTCGTGGGTGGCATCGGCATCATGAACATCATGCTGGTGTCGGTGACCGAGCGCACGCGCGAGATCGGCGTCCGGCTCGCGGTGGGGGCGCGGACCGGGCACATCCTGCTCCAGTTCCTGGTCGAGGCGACGGCGCTCAGCCTGGTGGGTGGCGCGGTCGGCATCGTCCTCGGCTTCGCCGCGACGCGGCTGATCGCGTACCTCGCGCAGTGGCCGACACTCCTCTCCGCGCCGGCGGCCGCGGGCGCCTTCCTGGTCGCGGGTGCCATCGGCATCTTCTTCGGCTTCTACCCGGCGCGTCGGGCGGCCCGCCTGGATCCGATCGCCGCGCTCCGCTACGAGTAGAGGGGGCGTCAGTCGCGGTAGAGCTCGACGGCCCGCGGTTTGACAGCCGGGCCCCGGGCCGCCTATCCGCTGCGCATGAGCCACCAGCGCATCCGTCCGGCCTCCACTCTGCTCGCCGCCGCCTTCGTCACGATGGCGGCCGCCGGCGCCTCCGCCGCCGTGCTCCGCGTCGGCACGTGGAAGGGGCGGGCGGGCGACTTCACGTCGATCCAGGACGCGGTCGACGCCGCGAGCCCCGGCGACTGGATCCTGATCGCCCCCGGCGACTACCACGAGCGCGGCGACTACACGCACGCGCTCCCCGGCGGCGACGCCGCCGGCGCCGTGCTGATCACGAAGCCGAACCTCCACCTGCGCGGCCTCGACCGCAACCAGGTGATCGTCGACGGCACGAAGCCCGGCTCGGCGCCCTGCGATTCGAGCCCGGACGCCCAGGACCTGGGGCCGCTCGACGGGGACGGTCACCCGTCGGGCCGCAACGGCGTCGAGGTGTTCGAGGTGGACGGCGTCTCGGTCGAGAACCTCACCGCCTGCAACTTCCTGACCGGGGCCCACGGCGGCGGCAACCAGATCTGGTGGAACGGCGGCGACGGCACCGGCACCGTGAACCTGAACGGCTACCGCGGCGCCTATCTCTCCGCCACGTCGACCGTGTTCCTCGGCGAGGACGCGCCCGGCGCCGAGTACGGCATCTTCGCGAGCAACGTGAACGGGCCGGGCCTGATCGAGCACACCTATGCGAGCAACATGCGCGACGCGGCCTACTACGTGGGCGCGTGCCCGGACTGCAACACGAGGCTCACCGACGCGCACGCCGAGAACTCGGCGCTCGGCTACTCGGGCACCAACTCCGGCGGGCACCTGATCGTCGAGAAGTCGGAGTGGGACGAGAACACCTGCGGCATCGTGACCAACAGCCAGAACAACGACGACGCCCCGTCGCCGCAGGACGGCGCCTGCCCCGGCGGCGGCAGAGGTCCGACCGGCAGCCACTCCTGCACGCTCTTCCGGAAGAACCACGTCCACGACAACAACAATCCGAACGTGCCCCGCTCCGGCACGGCCGCGCTGGGACCGGTCGGCGCCGGTATCGTGCTCGCCGGCGGCCGCCACGACACGGTGATCGGCAATCGGATCGAGAACCAGGGGTCGTGGGGTGTGCTGGTCGTCCCCTACCTCGACACGGACACGCCGCCGCCCGTCGCCCACTGCGACGGCGGCCGCATGGACTTCATCGCGCCCGGCTGGTGCTTCTACGACACCTTCGGCCAGGAGGTGACGCGTAACCGCTTCAAGAACGTCGGCTTCTTCGGCAACGCCACCAACGGCGACCTCGCCGATCTGAGCTACCCGCACGATCCCGGCAACTGCTGGCACGGGAACCGCGACGCGAGCCACGAGGTGTCGAGTGCGCCGGACGGTCTCGAGACGACGCACCGGCGGTGCGGCGTCCCGAACGCTGGCGATGATCCGTTGATGAGCCGCCTCTCGAACCAGGTGCTGTGCGCGACGGAGTTGCTCGGGCCCTGCCCGGAGGACCCGGACCACCACTACCCGCGCGCGACCGGGGTCCAGCTGAAGGCGCTCCGGCCGCAGCGGGCGATGCGCAACCCGTGCAAGGGGGTGCCGTCGAACCCGTGGTGCGGGAAGAAGTAGCCGCTACGGCGTGCTGCTGCGCGCCGTGACGATCCACGCGGCCGAGCCCATCCGCACGCCCTGCGGCGTGTGGAAGGGCGCGATGGCGGCGCGCACCGCGGCGGCGACCGTCGGCCGTACCGCGGGATCGGCCTCGCGCAGGACGCCGCTCACGGGCCCGACGCCTTCGGTCAGGAAGCGGACAGCCTGGTCGACGGTGCCACCGCCGCCCAGTGTGAGCGTTGTGTGCAGCTCCTCGAGGACGATGTCGCCAAAGCCCGCGCGCGCGAGGATACCCCGGACACGCTCGGGGTCGGCGAACGCGAAAGGCCCGGGCGCGTCCGGCGCGGGCGGCGGCGGGAGCGTGAGGTGCTGCGCTGCGGCCCGCAGGGGCACGAAGAGCCACGGGTTCTCGGGCAGCGCCTGCCAGCAGACGAAAGCCAGCCGTCCGCCGGGGCGCAGCGCCGCGCGCAGGTTCGTGAACGCCGCCACCGGGTCGGTGAAGAACATGACGCCGAAGCGCGAGTAGACGACGTCGAAGGCGCTCGGGGAAAGCCGATGGGTCTGGGCGTCGGCATTCTCGAGGCGGACGTTCGCCACCCCCGCCGCGCGCGCCGTCTCGGCGGCCCGCTCGAGCATCGGGGCGGAGACGTCGATACCGAGGACCCGCCCCGCGGGTCCGACGCGCCGGCCGAGGGCGATCGTCGTGTCGCCGCACCCACAGCCAACGTCGATGACGCGCTCGCCGGGAGCGATGCCCGCCCGATCCATGACCTGCTCGCCGAGTGGACTGATCTGCGCGTCGATGACCTTCTGGAACGCGACCCACTTCGGGCCGGCGGCCTCGTTCCAGTAGCGGATCTGCTCGGCGTTGGAGTCCGGCGCGGGCATGCGCTGCGGATCAGAGTCGACTCGTCACCCCAAAGCAAGTGTCCCGGGCCGTTGACGACGGCGCGCGCGCCGGCGCATGCTCCGGGCCGTGCATGAGGCCGGAGCCCACGCGGTGAAGGCGCTGGTCACGGGAGCGGCACGCGGACTCGGCGCCGCGATCGCCGAGCGCCTCCGCCGCGACGGCATGCAGGTCGTGACGGCCGACGTGGCCGCAGGCTGCGACGTGCGCCTCGACGTCGCGCGCGACCCCTTCCCCCCGCTCGGCGACGTCGACGTGTGCGTCGCCAACGCGGCCATCACCACGACCATCGCGCCGGCGCACCGCATGACGGCCGAGCAGTGGCAGCGCGACGTCGACGTCAACCTGACCGGGGCGTTCCGGACCGTGCAGGCGTGTCTGTCCGGGATGCGCGAGCGGCGCTTCGGGCGGATCATCGTGATCTCCAGCGCCGCGGCGCGCTCCGGCCTGCGGGGGCAGGTCGCCTACACGGCGACGAAGGCGGGTGTGGTGGGGATGGTCCTCACGGTCGCGGCCGAGAACGTCCGCCACGGCATCACCGCCAACGCCGTCCTCCCGGGCCTGGTGGCGACCGAGCAGGTGCGGGCGATGCCGCCCGACGTGATGGCGCGCTGGCTCGCGGTGCTGCCCGCGGGCCGCCTGGTCGAGCCGGAGGAGGTCGCGGCGCTGATCGCGTTCCTCGCCTCGCCGGCGGCGGGCTCGATCACTGGCGAGGCGGTGGGCGTCGACGGCGGCATGCATCTCAGCACCGTCGACTTCGGAAGCCAGCGCCGCGACTGACTACAGCTTCCCCCCGAGGAGCCGCTCCACCAGGTCGATGTACGGCGGCAGCGCCACCAGCGACTGCCCGCCGTCCACGTAGAAGCACTGGCCCGTCACCCACTCGGCCGCCTCGGAGGAGAGGAAGAGGATCGCCTGCGCGATGTCCTCCGCGCGCCCCATCCGCCCGAGCGGGACGTGGCGCAGGAACTCCTCGCGCGCGCCGGGCATGGCGAAGAGCGGGGCGGTCAGGTTCGTGTCCACCGGGCCGGGCGCGATCGCGTTCACCGTCACCCGGTGCGGCGCGAGCTCGAGCGCCGCCACCTGGGTGAGCGCGACCACACCCGCCTTGGACGCGCAGTAGGGCGAGTGCCCGGCGGTCGGCACGGTCGCGTTCGTGGAGGCGATGTTGACGATGCGCCCCGGGCGCTTCTGCTCCACCATCCACCGGCTCGCCGCGCGCGTCAGGAGGAACGTGCCACGGAGGTTCACGGCGAGGACGCGGTCCCACACCAGGGGCTCGAGGTCCCACACGCGCCCCATCGCGCCCGTCCCCGCCGAGTTGAGGAGGATGTCCAGGCGCCCGAAGCGCGCGAGCGTCTCCGCCACCGCCCGCTCGCAGTCGTCGGGGTCGCTCACGTCGCCCGCGACCGTGGCGAGCGCCCCGCGGCCGAGCGCGCCCGCCGTCTCCTCGAGCCGCTCCGCGCTCTGGTCGAAGACGGCGACGCGCGCCCCGGCCGCGATCCAGCCGGCCGCCGCCGCGCGCCCGATCCCCGACGCGCCGCCGCTCACCAGCGCGACCCTGCCCGCGAAGCTCCAGGTGATGTCCGCCATGGTGCCCCGTCTACTCCAGTCCCGCTCGCGCTTGCCACCCGGGGGCGCCGCCCCTACAGTGCCTCGCCATGGTGATCCGCCCCGGCGTGTCGGCGATCATCCTGACGGCCGAGGGCCTGCTCCTCCAGCGCCGCGCCGACAACGGCCTCTGGGGCCTCCCCGGCGGCGGCGTCGAGCCCGGCGAGTCGGTCACCGAGGCGCTGGTGCGTGAGGTGCGCGAGGAGACGGGCCTCGAGGTGACGCCGCTCAGACTCATCGGCGTCTACTCCGCCCCCGCGCACGGCCAGGTCGTCACCTACCCCGACGGCAACGTCATCCACTACGTCAGCTCGAGCTTCGAGTGCCGCGTCGTCGGCGGCGTGCTCACGTGCAGCCACGAGTCGCTCGAGCTGGGCTGGTTCGACCCGGAGCGGCTCCCGGCGGAGATGGTGCCGATGCACCGGGTGCGGATCGCGGACGCGCTCATGCGGCGGGTGGAGGCGTTCGTGCGGTGAGGTTTTTCGCGGCGGCGGTGGTGGTGGCGCTGGTCGCGTCGGGCGCATGGGCGGCGCCTTTGCAGCGGTTCTTCATCATGGGGGACGGGACGCTGGCGATCGTGAACGCGCATACGAAGGAGCGGGCGGAGGTACGGTATCGGCGCGCGGACGGAACGTATGATCAAGCGGCGCTTGCGCGCATCCGGCGGGCGTTCCGGTCTTCCGGTGACGAGGGGGAGGGGAGGGCGTCGCTCCGGCTGATCGAGGTGCTGAGCTGGGCGCAGAAGACCGCTCGGGCGCGGCCGTTGACGCTGATGTCGGGGTATCGGCGCCCGGAGTACAACGAGGGGCTGCGGGCGCAGGGCGTGCGCGCGGCGGGCGGGTCGCTCCACACCGAGGGGCTCGCGGCGGACGTGGCCTTCCCGCGGGCGATGCTGCGTCCGTTGTGGATGAAGGTGCGGGCGCTGGATTGCTGCGGGGCGGGGTACTACGCGAAGGACGGGTTCCTGCACATCGACGTCGGGCGGCCGCGGTTCTGGGAGCCGAGCACGTCGAGGGTGGAGGAGAATCTGTCGGCGGGGAATGCGAGGTTGTTTGGGCGGACGGAGTTCGATCGGTATGCGAGGGGGGAGGAGATCGTCGTGGCGCTGCATGCGATGACGGTGGGGCCGGTGCGGGTGGCGCGGGAGGGGAGGTTGGTGCCCGAACGAGGCGAGGCGGTCGCGGTCGTGGTCGACGGAGAATTGCCGGAGCGAGACGGTTGTCTGGAAGTTCCGGGGTCGGGCGCTAACATGCGGCTTCGTGGGGTGTCGAAGGCAGACCGAGGAAAGATCGTACTGACGACCTGTGGCCCGGTGCCCGAGCGGACGCCGGGTACAGTTGAGACGAATGTCGTCGAGATTCGGTAGGTCGGAGATTTCACACGCTGAACGTGGAGCGGCATTTGACCTCGGTGCCCGTCACGCACAGCGCCTTTGCAGCGAGCTATGGTCACCGCACGGTCGAACTGCGTGACGGGAGTACGCGAGGTCCCGAGCGGAACATCCTGGCCGCGCCGAACGAGCCGTTTCCGAGAGCCACTGCCTACTGGCGGGCCTTCCGCTGGATCGTGCTCCCTACACCTCGCACCTCGGCCACGGTGAAGACCGTGAAGGGCTCCGTGCGGCGCACGAAGGCGGCGAGGAGACTCGACAGCACCTCCTGCTGGGTGACGTAGCACTCGAGAGCGGCCGCCTTCCCGTCGATCTCGGTGCGCGAGAGCGGAAGGGCCACGCGGGCGAGGCCACGGTCGGGGAGGTCCGGGGGGAGCTCCAGGGGTTGCCCCCTCGCCTCCAGCGCCGGCTGGGGATCGTCCCATCCCGGCGGTCAACCGGGCCAGTGCACGAGGTACGCGAGGAGACGCGGGAGACGTCCGTCTCGGGCGAGCCGGTCCCCCAGCGCGAGCAGCACGAAGACGCCCGTGGCGCTGTGATCGGGATGGCGGTCGAGCGGATCGGGAAACGCGACGGTGGTCGGCCGGGTCTCGCGCAGCACCCGCACGAGCTCCCGGCGGAGATCGTCACCATCGTACGCAACGCTGCGGTCGAGCGCCTCGGGATAGGGCGGGCGCACGGCTCCGGTGGTCGGCGAGCGCTCGGGCACGTCGCGCCACCAGTGAGCCTGAAGGAGCTGCTCGAGGCCGCCATCGGGGAAGCCGAGGAGGCCCAGGCGCATCCGGTCGCCCCCGAGCTTCCGCATGGCTGCCCGCGCCTCGCGCAGCCGCCGCTCGCCGTAGGCGACGTACACGGGCGCGCGAGGTCTGAGCTCCCCGGTCTCGTACCGCACCGCCTCCACGTAGCCATCTCCCGCGGTGACCAGCACGACGCGCACGGTGCCGTGCGCCGACACCACCCGCTGGATCAGACCACCCGCGCCGAGCGTCTGTCGTCCGGGTGGGGCGGATCACGAGCAGCCGCTCCCCGCGCTCCACGGAAACGGACGGCGCCTGCGCGCGCTGGCAGCCGACGGGCAGGGCCGCGACGAGGATCACTGCCAACCGCAGCGCCGCGCCTAACCGTCGGGCCCGAACCAGAGGAGATGCGCAGTGCGAATCCACCTGGGTTCAGGTGCGGTGGCTACGACGCCGTGCGGAACTCACGCACAACTTCGCTCGGCCCCCGGTGCCCCCCATCCACCTCATAATTCATCCGCCTCATCCCCTGCACCGAGATCCTCCCTCCCAACCCCTCCAGCGCCGCTGCGAGCTTTGGGTACCTCTCCAGCACCACCCGCCTCACCACCGGCGCCGCCTCGTATGGCGGAAAGTACCCTCGATCATCCACCAGCACCTTCAGCTTCAGGCTCTCGATCTGCCCGTCCGTCGCGTTCCCCGCCACGACGTCCACTTTCTGGTCGACGAGCGCCCGGTACAGGAGCCCGAGGTCCATGATCCGGATCTCCGCGAGCTCGAGTCCGTACGCCTGCGCCAGGCCGGGGTAGCCGTCCGCCCGCTCCTTGAACTCGTAGCCGAACCCGGCGCGCCAGTCGCCGGGGTGCGCCGCCAGGTCGGAGATCGTCCGCACCTCCTCCGCGTCCCTCCGCACCACCAGCGCGAACGTGTTGTCGAACCCGAACGGCGCCGTCCACACGAGGCCGTCCTTCGCGTACGCCTCGCGCACGCGCGCGAGCACCTGGGCGCGGTCCATCCCCTCCGGCTTCTCCTTCAGGATCGCCGCCAGCGCTGTCCCCGTGTACTCGACGTACATGTCGATCTGCCCGGCGCGGATGGCCGCATCGCAGACGAACGTGCCGCCCAGGTCGAGCTTCCGCTCCGCGCGCAGCCCCACCGACTCGACCGTCTGCGCGAGCAGCTCGCCCAGGATGCGCTGCTCGGTGAAGTTCTTCGAGCCGACGACGATGACGTCCGCGCCGCGGCCGCAGGCCGCGAGCGCCGCCAACACCAGCAGGGCCCACCTCACCGCGGCGGCCTCACCCGGCGCTCCACCGCGCCCAGCGCCAGCTCCGCCCCCACCGCCAGCGCGGCCGCGGGCAGCGCGCCGGCCAGGATCGTGCGGTTGTCCACCATCGCGACACCGCGGAAGATGAAGACGCCGAGCCCGCCCTTCAGGATCGCCGCCAGCGCTGTCCCCGTGTACTCGACGTACATGTCGATCTGCCCGGCGCGGATGGCCGCATCGCAGACGAACGTGCCGCCCAGGTCGAGCTTCCGCTCCGCGCGCAGCCCCACCGACTCGACCGTCTGCGCGAGCAGCTCGCCCAGGATGCGCTGCTCGGTGAAGTTCTTCGAGCCGACGACGATGACGTCCGCGCCGCGGCCGCAGGCCGCGAGCGCCGCCAACACCAGCAGGGCCCACCTCACCGCGGCGGCCTCACCCGGCGCTCCACCGCGCCCAGCGCCAGCTCCGCCCCCACCGCCAGCGCGGCCGCGGGCAGCGCGCCGGCCAGGATCGTGCGGTTGTCCACCATCGCGACACCGCGGAAGATGAAGACGCCGAGCCCGCCCGCGCCGATCGCCGCCGCGATGGTCGCGACGCCGATCCCGATCACGGTGGCTACACGAACGCCGGCAATGATGACGCTCGCCGCGAGCGGCAGCTCCACGCGCCAGAGGAGCTGCGCGTCCGTCATCCCCATGCCGCGCCCGGCCTCGCGGGTCGCCGGGTCGACGCCTGCGATCCCCGTCACGGTGTTCCTGAGCACCGGCAGCAGCGAGTAGAGCGTCAGGGCGACCAGCGCCGTGCGCACCCCGATGCCGCCGATCCACGGCACGGGGATCAGGAACCCGAAGAGCGCGAGGCTCGGGATCGTCTGGAGCACGCTCGCGAGGCCGAGGACGATGCGGCTCCACCCCGGCCGGCGCGTGAGCCAGACGCCAAGCGGCACCCCGACGGCGGACGCCACCCCGACCGACACGCCGACCAGCATCACGTGCCGGCCGGTCTCCACGAGCACCTCGCGCAGCATCACGCGTCCATGAGCGCGCGCACCTCGGGATCGCCGCTCGCACGCAGCCCGTCCCCCGTCGCGACGGCGCGCAGCCGCCCGCCCGCTACCACCGCGATCCGGTCGCCCACCAGCGCCGCCTCGCGCATGTCGTGGGTGACGAAGATCGCCGTCTTCCTGAGCCGCGCCTGCAGGGCCCGGAACTCGCGCTGCAGCTCGGCGCGCGTGATCGGATCGAGCGCTCCGAACGGCTCGTCCAACAACAGTAGGGGCGGGTCCGCGGCCAGCGCGCGCGCCACGCCGACCCGCTGTCGCTGCCCGCCGGAGAGCTCGTGCGGGTAGCGCGGCGCGAACTCCGCCGCCGGGAGGCCCACCAGCGCGAGCAGCTCCTCGACGCGCGCCGCGATGCGCTCCGCTGGCCAGCCCTCCAGCTCGGGCACGAGCCCTACGTTCCGCGCCACCGTGAGATGCGGGAAGAGCCCGACCTCCTGGATCACGTACCCCGTCCGGCGCCGGAGGCGGATCGCGTCCCACGCCGTCGTCGCCCGCCCCGCGACGCGCACCTCGCCCGTGCTCGGCATGAGGAGCGCGTTGACGAGCTTGAGCGCCGTCGTCTTCCCCGACCCGCTCCGCCCGATCACGGCCAGCGTCTCGCCTTCCTCCACCGCGAGCGAGAGCCCGTCGAGCAGCGCGCGCCCGTCCGGCAGCCGGAAGCCCGCGGCGGCGAACTCGACGAACGGCACGCGAGCCTGCTAGCACGCGGGCCCGCGCGGTTCCACGTTGCGCGCCGACCTGTGTTACGAGGGGCGCGTGGACCGGCGGCGCCGCCTCTTCTGGCACGGCATCTTCCTCTTCTTGCTCGGCCTCGTCGTGGGCGCCTTCGTCCAGCGGATGACGAACCCGCGCATGGGCCTCTCGGCCCATCTGGGCGGGGTCATGACGGGCACCTTCCTCGCCGTGCTGGGCGCGCTCTGGGCCGAGCTCCGGCTCCCGCCGTGCGCCGAGTCCGCGGCCTACCGGCTCGCGCTCTTCGGCACGTACGGCAGCTCGGCGTCGCTCCTCCTGGCGGCGATCCTCGGCACGAGCAGCATGACGCCGATCGCCGGCGCCGGGCACACCGCGGCCGGGTGGCAGGAGGCGATCGTCAACCTGGGCCTCCAGTCGACCGCGGCCGGCATCCTCCTCTGCTGCCTGCTCCTGCTCTGGGGCCTCCGCGGGCGTCGCTAGCGGCGGATGCATGCGGCCGATGCGTTCCCGAGCGGCGTTGACGCAGGGGTCGATCTTCGCCTAATCTTCGCTCGCATCATATATGGACGTCGTCCCGGCAGAGGTCCTCGCCGACACGGGCGACCGGCGCACCGTCGACCGCGACCTCCGCGCGCGCCAGCTCGACGGCTACCTCCGCCGCCTCGCGCGCCAGGAGGCGGTCTGCCGCCGCGTCCTCGGCCGGCTCGCGCGGACCTTCCTCGCGGGCCGCTACCACAACCGGCTCGGCTTCGCGCGCCTCGGCGACTGGACGCGCGAGCGGCTCGGTCTCTCCGCACGCCAGGTGCAGGACCTCGCGCGCGTTGCCGAGCGGCTCGAGAGCCTCCCGGCCATTGCCGCCGCCTTCGCTGCGGGCGACGTGTCGTGGACGCAGACGCGTCTCCTCGCCACGGCGGCCACGCCCGACAGCGAGGGCGAGTGGCTGGCGCTCGCGCGCGACCGGACGGTTCGCGCGCTCGAGGCGCTCGTCGCGCGCCCGCCCGCCGACCCCGACGAGCGCCACCGCCTCCGCTTCTCGCTCCGCTGCCCGCGACGGCTGCGCGCCCGCTGGCGTCAGGCGGTCGAGCTCGCCCGCCGTATGGCGGGGAGCGAGCTCCCGCTCGCTGCCGCCGCCGAGGTCATCGCCGCCGAGGGACTCTCCGCCGCGCCCGCTCCCGTCGACGACTGCCCTTTCCGCGAACCCCCACCGGAGCCCGTCGACACGCCGGCCGACCCCGGCTGGTCCGCCGTCGAAGTGCCGATCGCGGAGGACGTGGAGAAGCTCCTCCAGCTCGGCCCTGCGGGTGACCCCTTCATGATCGACGAGCGCCTGCGGGTCGCCCGCCGCGCCATGCAGCGCATCGACTGGCAGATGGGTGTCCTCCTCCGCACCTTCTTCGACCTTCGCCTGCACCGCGCCTTCGGCTTCCCGTCGGCGTCCCGCTATGTCGCAGAGCGCCTTGGCCTCTCGGGGCGCAAGGCGCGCGCCCTGGTCGCGCTCGAGCGCGGGCTGCGCCGGACGCCGGCGCTCGCCGCCGCCTACCGCGAGGGCAACGTCTCGTGGCTGCGCGCGCTGACCCTCCTCCCCGTGGCCTCCCGCGACGACGCCTGGGTCGCGCGCGCGGGCGAGGTGACGCTCCGGCGCCTCGTCGCCGAGGTGGAATGGGCGCTCGACCGGCGCGACGCGGGGCTCCCGACGGCGCCTCCTCCGCCCGGCGCCACGCTCGCTCCGGTCGAGCGGCAAATGTGTGCGCGCAGTGACGACATGCTCGATGCCGACATCACGTTCGCCGCGGCCCCGTCGGTCGTCGCGCTCTTCCGCGCCGCGCTCGACGCTTTCCGTCCGGCCGGCGAGCCGCGCTGGAAGGCCTGCGAGAAGCTCCTCGAGCACGTCTGCCACGAGTGGGAGGCCCAGCCGCAGCACCGCGACCCGGTCTTCGCGCGCGACGGCTGGCGCTGCGCGGTCCCGGCCTGCACCTCGCGCGCCAACCTCCACGACCACCACATCCGGTATCGCTCGGCCGGTGGCGACAACTCGCGCGCCAACCGCGTGGCCATCTGCGCCTGGCACCACCTGCGCGGCATCCACCTGGGCCGCATTCGGGCGCACGGCACGGCGCCCCACGCCATCACCTGGGAGATCGGCGTCCGTCGCGGCCGCCCGCCGCTCCTCCGCACCCTCGGCGACCGGTACCTGCCGTGACGGCGCTCAGGCGAACCCGGACGCCGAGCCGTCGACCGGAAGGCGCGGTGGCCGCTCGGGCGGCACCAGCGGCGCGACGTCGTTCGGCGCGTCGGGACAGAGGAGCGCCGCGAGCGCGCGCAGCTGCCGGCGCCCGACACCCACCTCGAACATCCCGCCAACGTAGACGTCGATCCCCAGCCGAGCGCAGCGCTCGGCGCACGCGAGCGCCTCCAGCACGCCGCCCATGCGCGCGGGCTTGAGGTTCACGGCGGCCGGCCGGACCGGGAGCGCGTCGAGCGCGCCCGCCGACGTGACGGGCGCGTCGAAGCCGAGCCGGGTGCGCAGCGACGCCGACCACGGCCCGGCGAGGGCATCCTCGATCAGCGCCTCGGGCAGGGCGCGGTGGGCGCGCTCGTGGTCCGCCGGGCTCCCCGTGCCCTTGAAGTCGAGCACCGCGACGCGGCGGAGCGCGGCGTAGGTCGGGCCGTCCCACGCCGGGTCCACGTCGAGCTTCAGCTCGACGCCCGGCTCGGCCTCGGCCATCGGGTCCCGCAGCCGCCCGTACGACACGACGTAGCGCACCGCGCGCGACGTGACGCCCGCGAGCTCGAAGAGGTTCGTCCCGGCCTGGCGGAGCGCCAGGTCGATCGCCGCCGCCTCGAGCGCCGCGCGCTCGTACGGGTCGGAGAACCGCGCCCGCATCGCCTCCGACCAGTCGCCGAGGCGCGCCCACCGGCCGCGCGGCGCGGCCCCCGTCCGCGCCCGGAATTCCTCGTGCGCCTCGGCCGTCCACGCCACGCACTCCCCACGCCCCTCGCCCAGCCGGACCTCCGACGTCGGCCGCCCGCCGCCCGGATAGGACGCGAGCCGCACCGCCCCCACGCGGCACTCCACCTCCTCCACCACCACCGGCAGCGCCGCGAGCGCCGCCTCAGCCGTCGGCGGCACAGCGGAAGCCGGCGAAGATCTGCCGTCGCTGGGGCAGGTCCCAGTTGCGGAACGTGTTCCGGACCGCGACCGGGCGCGTCGCCCACGAGCCGCCGCGCAGCGCCTTGTGGCCCTTGCCGAAGTGCACCTCGGAATACTCGCGGTACGGGAAGGCGACGAAGCCGGGGTAGGGCGCGAAGTCCGACGCCGTCCACTCCCACACGTCGCCGATCATCTGGTGGCAGCCGAAGTAGCTCCGCCCGCGCGGGTAGGCGCCCACCGCGGCCGGCGCGAACGTCCGCTGGTCCAGGTTCGCGTGATCCTCGCTGGGAGGCGCGTCGCCCCACGGGTAGCGGCGCGCGACGCGCGTCTCCAGGTCCCACGCCGCGGCCTTCTCCCACTCGGCCTCGGTGGGGAGCCGCTTCCCGGCCCAGCGCGCGTACGCGGCGGCCTCGTACCACGACACGTGGACGACCGGCCGGTCGAAGACGAGCGGCGCCAGCCGCCCGAAGGAGCGTTCGAGCCAGCGCTCGTCGGGGCCGAGCACCCACTGCGCGGGGTGCCCCACGCCGGTCTCCTTGAGCCAGAGCCAGCCCGCCTCGGTCCAGAGATCGCGCCTCCGGTAGCCGCCGTCCAGCATGAAGGCCAGGTACTGGCCGTTCGTCACCGGCGCCAGGTCGATCCGGTAGCGCCCGAGCTCGACCACGTGCGCCGGCCGCTCGTTGTCGTAGGCGAAGCTGCGGTCGTCGGTCCCGATGACGAACGGCCCGGCCGGGATGACGGCGTACTCCACGTCCATCGACACGGCGGCGCGGCGGGGCTCCACGCGCCGCCCGGGCTCGTAGGTCAGATCCTCGATCAGCTGGATCGTCTGCAGGATGGTCTCCGAGTGCTGCGCCTCGTGCTGCGCGATCATCTTGTAGACGTACCCGTGGGCGAGGAGCGGGTCCGAGGGGTCGAAGTTCACCTGGGCCAGCTGCCGGCGCACGCGCGTGCGCACCTGGTGCATGTAGGCGAGGGTGCCGTCGCGGTCGGGGAGGGGAAGATGCTTGCGGCTCGGGCGCGGGTTGGCGACCGGGTCGTAGATCCAGTCGACGTCCTCGGTGACGGGCGCGGCGGGATCGAGCGCCCGGATCGACCAGATCTCCTCGTAGTTCGCGATGTGCCCGAGGTCCCACACGATCGGGCTCATGATCGGGCGGTGCTGCCGCGTGACCTGCTCGTCCGTGAGCGGCTCGACCAGCTCGAGCGTGCGGGTGCGCGCGGCGGCCAGGTGCGCGTCCGCCGAGCTCTCGCGCCCCGCGGTGGCGGGACGGCGGTCGCGCAGCCGCGTCAGCAGCACGGCGAACGCCCTGGTCGGGTCGCTGAACACGCCGACCGTCTCGAAGCCGAAGCGGGCCGCGTTGGCGGCCACCTCGTCGACCTGGAACTTGCGGCTGATCTCGGTCAGGATCATCTCGCCGCGCGCGATGCGGAAGCGCCGGCCGATATCCGGCAGCTCGATCACCTCCTCGCGCCGGAAGCGCGCGAAGATCTCGATCCGGTCGAGCTGGCCGTCGTAGTAGGCGACGTGCTCGATCGCGTCGAGGTCGAGGCGCGTGCCGAGCTCCCGGTTCATGCGCGCGAACAGGTTCTTCGTGAAGGCCGCGCTCCAGCCGGCGCGGTCGTTGTAGGCCGCCTCGAGCGTGCGCACGTCCTTCACCAGGTCGATGCCGATCAGGAAGTGGTCGCCCGGGCCGAGCGCCGCCGAGACGCGGTCGAGGAAGTCGGCCGTCTCCTGCGGGTTCAGGTTGCCGATCGTGCTGCCCAGGAAGACGAGCACGAGCGGCGAGAGCTCGCGCAGGAGCGGGAAGGCGCGCTCGTAGGAGGCCGCGATGCCGCGCACCTCGAGCCGCGGGAGCTCCGCGGCGAGCGCCGCGCACGACTGCCGGAGCATGCCGAGGCTGATGTCGACCGGCACGTAGCGCCCGCCCGGCCACGCGCGCAGCAGGTGGCGCGTCTTGACCGAGCTGCCCGAGCCCAGCTCGACGACCGTCGGCGCGGCGGCCGCGCGGCGGATCTGGGCCGCGTGCTCGGCGAGCAACGCCGCCTCGGTGCGCGTCTGGTAGTACTCGGGCTGCTCGCAGATGCGCTCGAAGATCTCGCTGCCGCGATCGTCGTAGAGCCAGCGGCAGTGGAGCCAGCGCGGATGGTCGGAGAGGCCCCGCACGACCGACTGCGCGAAGCCGTCGGCCGGCTCCTCGAGGGCGTCGACGTCGAGCGCGAAGCCGCGGTGCCGCTCGCGGCGGAAACCGTCCGTGGGGTCCGGCCGCGTCACTTCGCTCCGAGCTAGTCGGGTCGGCGAGCTGGGTCAATCCCGTCGCCGGTGGAGGATCGGCCGCGGTCGCGAGGGCGGCCGGACCGGGGGCCTAGCCGATCGCCTTCCGGATCGCCGCACCCACGTCGGCGAGCTTCCGCTTCACGTTGCGCGGGAAGATCGTGTGCACGCTCCCGGCGCCGTCGTTCGGCCAGCGCGGCACGATGTGGACGTGGACGTGGGGGATCGTCTGCCCCGTCGCCTCGCCGTTGTTGACGCCGATGGTCGTGCCCGCGGCGCCGAGGGCCTCGCGCACCGGTCCGGCCAGGCGCACCACGGCGCGGAAGAGCGCGTCCGCCTCCGCCGGCCCGAGGTCCTCGACGCGCTCGACGTGCGCGCGTGGCACGACCAGCACGTGGCCGTCGGCGAGCGGCTGCACGTCGAGGAACGCGACCACCTGGGGCTCGCGCGTGACGACCTCGGCGGGGATCTCCCCGGCGACGATGCGGCAGAAGATGCACTCCATGGTCTCCTCCTCCTACGGCGCCGGCCCGGGGTGGCGCCGGAGCAGACCCGGCGTCACGCCGTGGTGCCGCGCGATCGTCCGATACGCGCCGACCGCGGGCGTCGGCCGGAGGGCGAGGGCGGCGCGCACGGCTCCAGCTACCCCGCCCGCGCGCCGCTCGGCAAGCGGCTTCAGGCGAGCGCGGCGAGGAGATCACGAGTCGCGGCGGCGGGGTCGGCCGCAGCGAGGATGGCGCGGATCACGGCGGCGCCGGCCGCGCCCGCCGCGCGCACCGCCGGCGCGCGCGCGGCGGTCACGCCGCCGATCGCGAGCACGGGCAGCGCCGCGGCCCGGACCGCTTCTGCGAGCCGCGCCTCGCCCTGCGCGCCGCCCTTGGACGGGGTCTCGTAGACCGGGCCGAAGAACGCGAAGTCGGCGCCCGCGGGCGCCTCCCCGGGGGCATGCGTCGAGACGCCGATGAGGGCGGCGCGACCCACGAGCCGGCGCGCCGCCTCTGCCGGCAGCGAGCCGCCGCCCAGGTGAACGCCGTCGGCCCCGACCGCGAGCGCCACGTCGATGCGGTCGTTGACGAGGAGGAGCGCCCCCCTGCGCGACGTCGCCTCGCGCAGCCGCTCCGCGAGCGCGAGGAGCGGCCGTCCGGGGAGGTCCTTATCGCGGAGCTGCACGGCGGGCAGGCCCGCGTCGAGGGCCGCGGCCACGACGGCGACGAGGTCGCGGCCCGCCGTCCCGCCCCGGTCGGTCACCAGGACGAGGCTCGGGACCCGGGGTGGCACGGGGGTTGGCGCCGCGCGATGCGGCTCAGCCCGCCCAGGCCTCCCGCGCGAGCGCGCGGCGCACCGAGGCCGCGAGCTGCTCGGGCGCGACCGGCTTCTCGAGGCACTCGACCACCCCCTCCTGCCGGGCCCCGAGCATCTCCGCCACCAGCGGGTAGCCGGACACGATGATGATGGGCACGTCGGCCTGCTCCGCGCGCAGCGTGCGGTACACGTCCACTCCGCTCGAGCGCGGCATCATCAGGTCCGTCACGATGAGATCGATCTCCCCGCGGTGCTTCGCCCACACCCGCAACGCCTCCTCCCCGCTCTGCGCCGTGAGCACGCGGTAGCCGCAGTCCCTCAGCACCGCGCAGCTGTACTCGCACGTGCCCGGGTCGTCCTCCACCAGCATGATGAGGCCTCCGGGCCGCGGCGCGGCGGCTCGCCGGCGGGTGGCGCGGCGGGTGCGCGCCAGCCGGGCGATCGCCATCACGAGCGAAGGAGGCTCGAACGGCTTGGGGATGTAGTCGTGGAAGCCGGCCGACAGCGCGCGCTCCCGATCCTCCGGGTGGGCGTAGGCCGTGAGGGCCAGGGCGGGGGTCTCTCCCCCCTGCCTCGGCGCGAGGTCCCGTACCCGGGAGAGCAGCTCGTAGCCGTCCTCGCCCGGCATCGCGATGTCCGCGACCAGGACGTCGGGCTGCCAGCGCTTGAGGACGTCGAGCGCCTCGGCGGCCGAGGCGCTCGTCCGCACCTCCGCGCCCGCACCCGTGAGCAGCACGCTCAGGACCTCGCGCGCGTCCGCCTCGTCGTCCACGACCAGCACGCGCGCGCCGTCGAGCGCCGAGGAGGGCGCGATGGCCAGCTCCGGCCTCGCGGGCTCGGCCGGCGCGCCGGCCTCGGCGGCCGCCGCGCGCTCGGGCTCGTGCAGCGGCACCGTGACCGTGAAGGTCGCGCCACCCATCTCTCCCGGGCTGTCCACCTTCACGGTGCCGCCGTGCAGCTCGATCAGGTGGCGCACGATGTCGAGCCCGAGCCCGAGGCCGCCCTGCGCGCGCGTCGAGCCCGCGTCGGCCTGGCGAAAGCGCTCGAACACGTGCGGGAGGAACTCCCGCGGGACGCCGGGGCCGCTGTCGCTCACGGTGACGATCGCGCTCGAATCGTCGCGCTCCAGGCGAACGTGAACGCGGCCGCCGACGGGCGTGAACTTGATCGCGTTGATCAGCAGGTTCCAGATCACCTGCTGCAGCCGGCTCGCATCGCCCTGGATCGGCCCGGCGTCGGCGTCGATGGTCGTCCGCAGCCGGATGTCCCTGGCGCTGGCGGCGGGGCGCACGGCGTCGACGGCGGCCTGGATGACCGGGACGAGGCCGATCGGCCGCACGTCCAGACGCAGCTGGCCCCTGATCGCGCGCGATACGTCGAGCAGGTCGTCGATGATGTGCAGGAGCGAGCGGATGCTCTTCTCCATAGTCTCCCGCGCGCGCTCGGCGGCGGGTTGGTCGAGCCGCCCGCGCCGCAGCATCCACATCCACGCGAGCACGCTGGTGAGCGGCGTGCGCAGCTCGTGCGAGAGGGTGGCGAGGAACTCGTCCTTGAGCCGGCTGGTCTCCTGGGCCTCGCGGTAGAGGCGCGCGTTGTCCACCGCGAGCGCGGCGCGGGCCGCGACCTCCTCCATGAAGATGAGATCCTCCTGGGTGTAGCGGCGTCCCGACGCCGAGATCGCGACGCTCAGCGTGCCGAGGGTCCGGCCGCGCGCGACCAGCGGGACGGTGATCGCCGATGCCAGCCCGAGCTGGTGGAGCAGGTCGAGGTGGGTCACGTCGCGCGCCGCCTCGGCCAGGATGGCCTCGGTGACCTCCGCGACGAGCTGCGGCCGCCCCGTGCGGGCGACCCGCGCCGGGCTGTAGGCGTCGTCCGGGCGCATCGGGTAGCGGCGCTCGAGCTCCCACCCGAGCGATTCCTTCGTCGGGTCCACGTGCGCGACCGCGACCCGGCGCATCAGGCCCTGCTCGCCGAGCATGTCGATCACGCACCAATCGCCCAGCTCCGGCACCGCCAGCCGGGCCAGGTTGCGCAGCGTCGGCTCGTAGTCCGGCGTCGTGGCGAGCAGCGCGCTCACGTTGGCGAGGAAGCGGCTGCGCCGCTGCTCGACCTCGGAACGGGCGCGAGCGTTGCGCTCCTGCTCGTAGAGGCGGGAGTATTCGATCCCGAGCCCGATCCGGTCGGCCACCACCTGGAGGAGCTGCGCGTCGGCGCGGCGGAACTGGCGCGGCTGGAGGGTGCCCACGTGGAGCACGCCGACCACCCGCCCCTCGAAGAGAATGGGGACGCCCAGGAGCGAACGGATGCCGCTCTCGCGGAGCACGGGGTGCGCCAGCTGGGCGCGGTCGACGTTCTCGATGGCGACGGGGTGTCGGTCCGCCGCCACCCGCCCGACGAAGCCCGCGCCGACGGGGATGCGCACCTCGCGCGTGTCCTCCTCCTCGAGCCCCGTGGCCGCGCGTTCGACGAGCACGTCGCCGTCGAGGAGGAAGATGGCGGCGGTGTCGGCGGCGAGGATGCGCTTCACGCGGGCGAGCAGCTCGTGCAGCAGGTCGTCGAGCGAGAGCAGCGCCAGCGCCGTGTCGCTGACGGCTTCCAGCCGGTCGACCGCATCATTCGGCTCGGCCGCGGGCGCGTTCGTCTCCAACGACATCTCCTCCACCCACGATCAGGAGGCGGCCTCTCGAGCCAGTCCCCACCGGGCGATCATCACATCCACACGTGCTGGCGAGGGCATGCCGCGCCCGGCTTGTCGCTGGCTACCTCCATGCGAAGGGGCGGCGCGGACACCCCGTGCAGTGCGCGTGACCCTAGCCCCGCGGCGGCGGGCCGTCAAGGTCCGGTCCCGCGCCCCGCTGCCGACCGTGACATCGCGTTGACACCGCGTTCGTCGTTCCGGCCCGTGGCTTGCGTATGCGCCCCGTGGTCACGACGGACACCACACTAGTCGCGGTCGTTCGGCTCCCGGTCCGCCATCGCCTCGGCGTAGGTTTCGAGGAGCGGCTCGCCGAGCCGTTGCACGAGCCAGCGATGCACCAGCGAGACCGCCGGCTGCCAGCGCGCGCCCCCGAGCGGCCAGTGATTCGCACCCTCGAGCATCTGCAGCTCCGCGCCGACGGCCCGCGCCAGCGCGTCGGCGGCCGGTGGCGGCAGGAGGGGATCGCACGCGCCCGCGACGACGAGCGCCGGCATCCCCCGCGCCGGCGTGGGGCGCACTCGGCCCCACAAGATCTCGCGCACGGCGGCCGCGCCCTCGGGCCCCAGGCTCGCTCGCAGCCCGGGCGGCATGTCCGCCCACGCCGCCGCGGCCCGCCCGGCCGGCGGCGGCACCGGGCTCCCGACCAGGAGCGCGAGCAGGGTCCGTGGGGCCAGGACGAGCCGGCGGGCCGCACGGCTGCCGGGTGCGAGCGGCGTGAGCAGCACGACGGCCGCCGTCGCCCCATGGGCCGCGGCGGCGAGCGCGACGAGTCCCCCGGCGTCGTGCCCGACCAGGATGGCCGGCGCCGGCAGGGCGGTCGCGTACGCGCGCACCGCCGCGGCCCGCGCGCCGAGACCGCCCGGCACGCCGCGCACGTCGAGCAGGTGGCACTCCCAGCCGCGGTGGCCGAGAAAGCTCGCAAACCCGCGCCAGATGCCGCTTCCCGCCCACAGCCCGGGGATGCACACGAGCGCGGCTGCATAGCGCCCGCCCTCCGCTGGCAGCGTCTCTGCGGTCAGCATTCCCGCGGCGCCACGAAAAAGGCCCTTCGGAATTGCCGAAGGGCCTTTCTCCGGGCCCGAGGGCGGCCCGTTCTCGCCTGAGAAGAAATCCTTTGTTCTCTACTTGTCTTCTATGTGCCTAGCAGGTCAGAAGCAGTGAAACAGTCACTTGATCTTCGCCGCCTACTTCCGGCCTTTTCTCTTTGCCTTGCTCTTCTTCTTTGCCTTCTTTGCCTTCTTCTTGGCCATGCTTACCTCCTGTTGGAAGTGAGAAACCTCCGTCCCATCTCCCAGGCGAGAATCCCCACCACCCCGCCTCCCAACAGCGCGGAGTATAGAAGCGGCCGGGGGAGCGAGTCAAGAGAAGATCGGCGTTTTGGAAAATATTTTTGAAACCGGTTCGGCAGGCGCTACCGAGGCTCGCGCTCGCCTAGAATGTCGTTCCCGAGGATGCGTGTGGCGGAGTAGCAGAGCGTTTTACACCAGCTCCCCGCCGGCGCAGGTTTGCCTCGCCGCCCTCTTTCGGTTACCAGTCGCCCGGTGCGCATGGGGGGCGGGCAGGTGCTGAGCGCGGCGCTCGTGCTCGCGATCACGGGCGTCGCCGCCTCGGTCCTGCTCGGCGAGCACGGCATCGCGCACCTCTTGCGCCTGCGCGCCGAGCGACGGGCGCTCGGGCAGGCGACCTTCGCGCTCATGGAGCACAACGTGCGTCTGCGGGACGAGATCCACCGCCTGCGCACCGACGACCTCTACCTGGAGGGCCTCGCCCGCCGCCAGCTC
>VBKJ01000009.1 GCA_005879795.1 Deltaproteobacteria bacterium | reverse complement strand
CGCCGCGATAGGGCGCCGGCACGTCCTCCGCGCCGGCCGGGATGTAGAGGCCGGGCTCGACCGTCAGCACCATGCCCGGTTCGAGGGCGCGCGGCGCGCCGTTCTCGGCATAGCGCCCGACGTCGTGCACGTCGCGCCCGAGCCAGTGGCTCGTGCGGTGCATGTAGAAGCGCTTGTAAGTCTCCTTCTCGAGGACCTCGTCCACCGTGCCGTGGAGGACCCCATGGGCGATCAACGCCTCGGCCAGGACGCGCAGCGCCGTCTTGTGCACCGCCTCGAGCGTCGTCCCCGGCGCGACCGCGGCGATGGCGGCGAGCTGCGCGGCCAGCACGGCGTCGTAGAGGTCGCGTTGCGCGGGCTCGTAGCGCGGGCCGGTCGGGATGGTGCGCGTCACGTCGGCGCAGTAGCCGGCGCGCTCGGCGCCCGCGTCGATCAGGAGGAGCTCGCGCTCCCCGAGCGGGCGGTCGTTGTCGGTGTAGTGGAGCACGGTCGCGTTCGCGCCCGAGGCCACGATGGACGGGTAGGCCGGGCCGGTCGCCCCGCGCCGGCGGAAGGTGAAGTCGATGAGCGCCTCGATCTCGTACTCGTACATGCCGGGGCGCGCGCTGCGCATCGCCTCGCGGTGCGCGTCGCACGCGATCGCGATCGCCTCGCGCATGTGCGCGAGCTCGGCGGGCTCCTTGCGGAGCCGCATCTCGTGCAGGAGGTCGCCCGGCTCGCGGATGGTGGTGGGCCCGGTGCCGGTGCGCGGCTGCATCTCCTGCGCGCGGCGGATGAGGGCCATGAGCCGCTGCGCGAGCGGGTCGTCCCGCCTGACCGTGTGCCAGACCTGCGGCGCCTTCTCGAGGAAGCGCGGCAGCTCCCGCTCGAGGTCCTCGAGCTTGAAAGCGGCGTCCGCCCCGTAGCGCTCGACGGCGCCCTCGACGCCGGCGCGCGTGCCCACCCAGAGCTCGCGCTCGGGGTCGCGCGCGCGGACGAAGAGGACGAAGCGCTCCTTCAAGTCGGGCGCGAGCACGCACACCGCCTCCGGCTCGGGGAAGCCGGTCACGTACGCGAAGTCGCTGTCCTGCCGGTAGGGGTAGAGGATGTCGGCCGTGCGCGGCCGCTCGGGCGCGGCGGCGAGCAGCATGACGCCGCCGCCCATCCTCTCCATGATGCGCGCCCGGCGCGCCGCGAGGAGCGCGAGCTCGTCCGCTGAGGGGCCCATCGCTTCCTTACTAACACGCGCCCCGTGCGATGGCACACCTCACGGCAGCACCTGCTGGAACGGCTTCACCTGGACGCGGTTGAAGACGCCCTCGGTGACGTAGGGGTCGCGCGCGACCAGGGCCCAGACGTCACCGAGCGAGTCCGCCTCGAGCACGATCAGGCTGCCGGTGCGGTCGAGGAACGGGCCCGCGAGCCGGATGCGCCCCGCCCGCGCGAGGGGGTCGAGGTGCGCCAGGTGCGCCGGCCGCACCTGCGGGCGCTTCTCGCGCGCGTCGGGCGCGTCGTGGCCGATGATCACGTAGAGCATGGACGGGAACCTCCTTGCGTGGCCCGGAGGCCGCCATCTATCCTGCGCCGTGGATGGCGGACAACCCGGAGCATTCGCACCTGATCACCTTCCCCGAGGCGCTGGAAGCGCTCTTCTCGCGCATGGGGGAGCTGAAGGTCGTCCTCGGCCCCGCCGCCGCCCCGGGCGTGGACGAGGTCGAGCGGCATCTGCGCGAGGGGCTCGCGGCGCGCGAGCGCGGCGACCCGGGCGCCGCGGTCGCCAAGATCACGCGCGCGATGGACCTCCTCGCCGCCCTCGCGGGCCACGCGGACGCCGCCGAGGGCGCCATGATGCGCGCGATCGCCGAGCGCTTCCGCCAGGCGCTTGCCCGCGGCGCGCTCGGGGAGGCGAAGGAGACGGCGGACGTCATGCGCGCCCGCTCGGGGAGCGTGCTCACGCCGAAGAAGCCACGCTGACCTAGCCGTGACCTAGCCGAGCGCGATCCCCCGCCCCCGGAAGTGCGCGGCGAGGCAGGTGCCGACGTTCCGCCGGAGGTCGGGGTCGGCGTTCAGCAGGTAGACCTCGGGGCCGACGCGCCAGAGCTCGCGCTCGAGCCGCGTCGCCTCCCACCCGAGCCCGCGCCGGGCGGCCTCGGCCGCAAAGAGCGGCACCAGCTTGTCGCGCATGCGGAGCGTGGTGTCGGCGAGGAAGAGCGCCACGTCGGGCCGCAGCGTGTCGATGCGGTCGAGGAACGCCCCCACCTCCTCCTGCACGATCTGCCGCGGCGGGGCGGACTTGGTCTCGAGGTAGACCACCTCGCCCTCGGTGCAGGCGATCACGTCGTAGTCGCCGCCGTGCGCGGCGTGCGCGATGCGCAGCCCGTGCGCGCTCGCGCACTCGAACTCGCGTGCCAGGAGCTGGGCCACGTACCACTCGAGCGTGCCGCCGAAGGAGACGATGCGGTCGTCGCACAGCCGATATGCGCCGCGCGCGGCCGGGCGGACCAGGCCGGCGTCGGCCAGGAACCGCAGGTAGCGAGCGACGACCGGCGGGCCCACGTAGCGCCCGAGCCGCGCCGGCCGGAGGTCGTCGCGCTGCTTCAGCACGTCGCGCAGGAAGAGGCGGTAGGAGTAGTGGCCGAGGAGCTCGTAGTGACGCTCGCGGGCGGCGCCGTCGGGCACGAGGAGCGGCGTCGGGTCGCGCTCGCCCTCCCAGAAGAGCCCGCGGCGGTGGAGCGCGGCGCGCACGGCGCGTGCGCCGGCGTCGAGCGGGACGGGCGGCCCGGCGGTCCGCTTGGCACGCATGGGGCCTTTCGCTAGATACGGGCCGGTCGCATGGCCGACGAGCCCGCCGAGAAGGAGTGCTGCCGGCGCACGCGCGAGCGCTGGCTGGCGCGCATTCGCTCGCACTTCACCTCGTTTCCCGTGATCAAGGACGTGCCCTGCGACGAGTGCCGGGAGATCATCGAGATCCGGGTCTACGGGCCCTCGGCGGCGTGATGCGGGCCAGGTAGCGCCAGCCGGCCCGATCTGCAAGCTCGGGCCGGACTACGGTCTGCCGCTCTCACGGCACCCGTCAGGGGCCGACGCCAGGGCTTGCGCTCTGCCCCCCGGGGCGCACGCGAGGACGGCGCTCGCCACCAGCGCGATGATCACCCCGCCGCCCGCAAGCGCCCGCGGCACGCCGATCCGGTCGCCGACGAAGCCGATCCCGAGCGCGCCCGCCGTCGCGAAGCCGAAGAGGATCACGGTCATCATGCTCATGACCCGCCCCCGCATGCCGTCGTGCACGACCGTCTGGATGGTGGTGTTGACGGACGCCACCGAGACCGTCTGCAGCACGCCCATCACGAAGAGGAGGAGTGCCGTGGCGCGCAGCGTGTGCGCGAGCACGATGGCGCAGAGCGCGAGGCCGAAGGCGATCGCCGAGCCGCCCGCCGCCACATCCTTGCGCGGCACGTCCCCGACGGCCGAGAGGCCGAGCCCGCCCGTGACGGCGCCGGCGCCTACCGCGGCCATGAGATAGCCGAGCCCGGTGGCGTCGAGGTGCAAGGTGTCGCGCGCGAGCGCCGGCAGCAGGATGATGTACGGGAAGCCGAAGACGCTCATCACGGCCACGAGCACGAGCGAGGGGGCGATCACGGGATGGCGGCGCGCGTAGCCGAGCCCCTCGCGGAGCGCGCGCCCGACCGGCGGCGGCGCGCCGGGTGGCCGCCGCGGCAGGCGGACACGCGCGAGCATGAGGATCATCACCAGGAAGCCCGTGGCGTTGAGCGCGAAGCACCCCTGCGGGCCGATCGTGCCGTAGGCGAAGCCGGCCAGCGCCGGCCCGATCGTGCGCGCCAGGTTGAACTGCACCGAGTTGAGCGAGATCGCGTTCAGGAGCTCGCCGGGCTCGACCAGGCTCGGGATCACGGCCTGCATGGCGGGCGCCAAGAGCGCGCTCGCCGTGCCCGCGACCATGGAGATCGCGATGATGTGCCAGACGGCGATGTGCCCCCTCGCCGTCAGGAGCGCGAGGGTGAGCGCGGTCGCCGCGATCACGCCGAGCGTGCCGAGCATGATCGTGCGCCGGCTGGCCCGGTCCGCGATCGCGCCGCCCACGAGGCCGAGGACGAGGATGGGCGCGTTGCCGCAGAAGCTGACGGTGCCGAGGAGCGACGCCCGGCGCGTCAGGTCGTAGACCAGCCAGCCGAGCGCGATCTGCTGCATCCACACGCCCAGGTTGGCGATGAACGAGCCCGACCAGAAGAGGAGGTAGTCGCGCGAGCGCAGGACCCGGAGCACGCCGCGGAGGTCATCACGTCCCCAGCCCCAGGGTCAAACCCAGCGCCTCGCCGAGCGTGGAGGCCGCCCGTCCTTGCGGGCGAGTCGCGCCTACGGCACGAGCGCGCGTCGCGTCAGCTCGTCGTAAAGTACGTCGGCGATCACGCGATAGCCGGCGGCGTTGCAGTGAGCGTCCCGTGGCCAGTACAGACGCTCGGCCACCTCCGCGCGTTGCATTGCAGGCAGGGTGTCTATGAACGGGATGCCGTGCTCTGCGCACCAGGCCGCAAGTCGCGCGGCTGGATATCCACGGTGCCGGAGCCCGGGAAGGTTGTCCGAGATGTGGACGATGACGAGGCTGGCGCCGACGCTGCGAGCGAGCTCGCGCATCCTCAGGTACTCCGGTTCGACCTTCCTCCACTGATCCTCGAAGGCCTCGCCGGGCGCATAGACGGTGCCAATCCAGGCGGTGTGCCGTGCGACTCTTCGCGACACGTGCGCCTGGAGAAGAATGCGGAGCAGATGGGAGTGCACATAGAGCCAGGCCGCGGAGTCCCCGAGCCGGGCCGCTTCGCGCGTCGTCAGGTCGCCGGTCTTGGTGAAGGTGAGCGCGTCGACGCCGCGGTACGTATCGATGAGGTCGTTCGGCATGAAGGCGACGAGAACGAGATCGGGCGCGAAGGGCAGGCCGTAGTGCTCGAGCAGAATGCGCTCGGGCTCGGGGAAGAAGCCGGGGATGCCCGCCTTGATGATCTCGACTCTCGGATGGTCGCCCGCGCGTGCATTGAGCCGGGCCTCGAGGACCTTCAGGTAGGTGTCGTCGAATGCGGCCCCGCGGCCGTAGGTGAAGGAGTCACCGAGGCCGACGATGCGGAAGGTGCGGGCGGGCTTCGCCAGATCATGCTCCTCGTCGCGGAAGCCGAGGCTGTTGTGCCGGTGCTCGAAGCAGAACTCGCCCTCAGAGCAGGACGTTCTGACGCTCAGCGGGCGCGGTTTGTAGGGGAGGTAGGGGTCGCCGACCGCCTGCATGTACTGCGGCGTCAGGCGGCGCGCGAGGCCGAGAAGGCGCACGCCCGCCTCGAGAGCGCAGGCGCCGGCGGCGATGACGAAGAGGACGTACGGGATGAGAAAGCGACGCGAGCGTCGGGTCAGATCGTCGCTTGTCGACGTGATCACTCCGCGGCCAGCCGTTCGGCGAGGCGCGTGGCGAGCGCCATGATCGTGATCTGCGGGTTCACCTTGCAGGACGATGGGAAGAGACTCGCGTCGCCGACCCACAGACCCGGTGTGCCGTGGACCCGGCCGACGGAGTCGGTGACGGCCTGCCGCGGATCCTCGCCCATGCGGGCCGTGCCCTGCGGGTGGAAGGCCATCATCTCGAAGTCGGCTGCGGGCAGCTCGGCCCGCTGGAGAGCGCGCGCCTCGTCGATCGAGCGCAGCACCGGACGCGAGTGGACGCCCGAGTAGACCTCGCGGGCGCCGGCGGCAAAGAAGATCTCGGCGGCGAGCCCGATGGCGCGCGCGAGCTTCCGCGCGTCGACGGCGCCGAGCCGGTAGGTGACGCGTGGGAAGCGGCCGCGCCCGGCGCGCACGCGCCCCGCCGACTCGTCCGAGACGAGGGCCCCGAAGGAGCCGAGGCGCGCGTAGCGCGCCATGACCTCCTTGTGCGCCGTCCCGACGCCGGGGAGAACGGGAGCCTCCATCGCGGGCGGCACGAACTGGCCCTGGATGAAGATGCCCTCGCGCGTGAACTGGTGCACGTTGTAGGCCTGCGGCACCTCCTCCCAGCCGCGCACCTCCTCGTCGAAGAGGGCGCCGACGCGAGTCGCGGGGTGGATGTGGAGGTTCCGCCCGCGGAGCCCCGACGGATCCGGCACCCCGCTCCGCTCGAGCAGCGCGGGCGTGAGCAGCGCGCCGCAGGCCACCACCACGTGGCGCGCCAGCACGCGGAGCTCGTGGCCCGTCTCGCGCTCGTCCGCGTCGATGAAGCGGCCGACCACGCCCATCGCCTTGCCGGCCGAGAGGAGGACCTGGTCGACGCGGCAGCGCGTGAAGAGCCGCGCGCCGGCGGCGAGCGCGCGGGGCACGTAGGAGACGTGCATCGCCTGCTTTGCGTCCTGCGGGCAGCCGAAGGCGCACACGCCGGTGCCGAGGCAGCCGCGCTCGTTTCGGGGAATCCTTGCCCCCGCGTAGCCGAGCGCCGCCGCGCCGCGCTCGAAGAGCGTGCTGTTGCGGCCGTAGGTCTCGTCGGGGACGGGGCGGACGTGCAGCTCCTGCTCGACGCGCTCGAAGTAGGGGCGCAGGTCGGCTTCACGCGCGCCCCGGACGCCGTGGCGCTCCGCCCACTCGTCGAGGACGTAGTCCGGGGCGCGGTAGCAGGTGCCGGAGTTGATGGTCGTCGTGCCACCGACGCAGCGGCCGAGCGGGATCGGGATGGTCGGGCGGCCGAGCGCGAAGGTGAGCCCGCGGCTCCGGTAGAGGAGGTCGATCATCGCGCGCGGGTTCCCGGTGAAGTGCTTGCCGGTGAAGAAGCCGCCCTCCTCGACCAGCACCACGCCGCGGCCGCGCACCGCGAGCTCGCGGGCCACCACCGCGCCGCCCGCGCCCGAGCCCACCACGACCACGTCGGCGAGCTCGTGGACGTCGTGCGCGACGGCGGCGCCGTCGGTCATGGCGCGAGCCGCGCGGCGTGGTGCGCGGCGTTCGGCCCGTCGAGCAGCTTCCGCCGGAGGTGGGCGTCGTCGTAGCCGACGGCGGGCCACACCTCCGGGCGCTCGTAGAAGTGCATGAGGGCGAGGAGCTTCAGGCTCGCGAGAAGCTGCCGGCGCGGGCCGAAGCGGGAAGTCTCCCAGGCGGCGAGCGCGCGCTCGCGCGCGGCCGGGTCGAGGCGCGAGAAGGGCCGGGTGCGCTCGAACACGACCGCGCCGTACTCGATGGCGCGCAGCACGAGGCGGAGGCCCGCGGGGCCGAGCGGATGGAGGCGCGCGAAGTAGCGCGCGAGGGCCGCATCCAGGTCGGTGTCCGCGGCGCCCAGCGGGAAAGGCCCGCCGCGCGGCACGAGCGCGTCGAGGACCGCGCGCAGGAGCGCGGCGTCGCGGGCCGCGGGCGCCTCGTCGGTCGCCCACACGACCGCCCAGGCGCCGAGCGCGACCAGCGCGAGCGAGCCGTCGACCAGCGCGTTGGCCAGGTAGATGAAGGCGGGCAGCGAGAGCACGAAGTAGCCCGCGCAGGTGAGCGACGAGGTCGCCTTGCCGGCGGCGAGGAGCGGCATCAGGGGCGCGCGCCCGCGCGGGTCGCGTGCGATCTGGGCGGCGAGCAGCGTCACCAGCACCATGTAGGCGAGGCCGAGCGAGAGCCAGAAGCGGAGCGCCGAGGGGGGCGCGGGCGGGAAGCCGAGCGGGTGGCCGGCGGCGTTGAGCGCGCGCACCGTGCCGTCGGGGAAGAGGAAGAAGAGGAGCCCGGTCGTGGCAAATGCGACCGCGAGGCCCGCGAAGAGGAGGCGGAGCGCGCGCTGGAGGCGGTCCGGCATGGCCACCCATGGAACACCCGGGCTCCCGGCCGCGTCAACCGGCCTAGGTTGACAGCACGTGCGGGGCGGCGATACGTGCGCGGGCGTGAGCCGCCTCCTCATCTCGGCCGACTCGCACGTGATGGAGCCGCTCGACCTGTGGACGAGCGGGCTCCCCGAGCACCTGCGCGCGCACGGCCCCCGCGTCGAGCAGCGCGACGGCGTGTCGTGCATTCTGGTCGAGGACGCGGTCGTGCGGCGCCTCCCGGCGCCGGCGAAGGCCGCCGGCCCGGCCGATCGGCCGGAGGAGAAGACCTTCATGCCCGGCGCGAGCGACCCCGCGGGGCGGCTCCGTGACCTCGACACGGACGGCGTCTGGGGGGAGGTCATCTACCCGAACCTCGCCTTCTTCTGCTGCTTCCACATCCGGAGCCCCGAGCTCCAGATCGAGACGGCGCATCTCTACAACGACTGGGTGGCCGAGCGGTTCATCGCTGCCTCGGACCGCTTCGCCCCGGTCGCCGTGCTGCCCGTGAACGACGTGGCGGCGGCGGTGAAGGAGCTCTGGCGCGCGGCGAAGCGCGGCTTTCGCGGCGCGATGCTGCCCGCGCACGTCGACCTCCGCCCCTACAACGACCCGGCCTACGAGCCGCTCTGGGCCGTGGCCGAGGAGCTCGGCGTGCCGCTCACCTTCCACGCCGGCACGGGCCGCACGCAGACGCCCGCGCACGGGCCGGGCGGCGCCGTCGTCAACTACGTCGTCACCGTGGCCGGGCCGATGGAGACGGTCGCCTTCCTCTGCAGCTCGGGCGTGCTCGAGCGGCATCCGAAGCTCCGCGTCGTCATGGTGGAGTGCGGGAGCGGCTGGCTCGCGTGGGCACTGCACGCCATGGACGACGCGTATCGCGAGCACCACATGTTCGTGCGGCCGAAGCTCGCGCTGCTGCCGAGCGAGTACTTCCGCCGGCAGGGCGCGGTCACCTTCCAGCACGATCCCGTCGGGATCGCGAACCTACCGTTCACCGGCGACCGCTGCCTCATGTGGGGCTCGGACTACCCGCACCCGGAGGGCACGTGGCCGCACTCGCAGGAGGTGCTGGCGCGCCAGCTCGAGGGCCTGCCCGAGAGCACGATCGACCGCATCGTGACCTGGAACGCCGCCGAGCTCTACCGCTTCCGCCTGCCCGCCGATGCGGCCTAGGCGTCAGGCGAGGTCGAAGAGCAGGAGCTCGGACGGCGCGTGCGCCGCGAGCGCGAGGCGCGTCTCGTCGCTCACCGCGGCCCCGTCA
>VBKJ01000008.1 GCA_005879795.1 Deltaproteobacteria bacterium | reverse complement strand
AGCTGACCTGCGCGACCTGCCGGTCGAGATACGCGGCGGCGGCGACCGCGGAATCGTCCTTCTGTATGGATTCAGCGTCCGCCACGGTGAGGGTCGAAGCGCTCCCGAAGCCGGCGCGCACGCCGCTCGAGGTGGTGGCGCCGGGCAGCACGACGAGCAGATTGGTGCCGAGGCTCGCGATCTGCTCCTCGACGGCCGCGTTCGCACCTTGCCCGACGGCCACCATGGCGACCAGCGCGGCGACCCCGATGAACACCCCCAGCATGGTCAACGCCGAGCGCAGCTTATTGCGGGCGAGCGCCCTCCCGGCGGCGACGAGGGCCATGCGCGCGAACGACCACAATCTGCCCGCGGTCGCGGGCGCCGGCGCCGCAGCCCCAGCGCGATATCCCGCAAGTGGCGAGGGGACCGCGACCGTCGGCGTTGCGGCCTGGCGGCGATCCGCAACGACGACTCCGTCGCGCATCGTGACGACGCGGTCGGCGAAGGCGGCCATGTCCGCCTCGTGTGTCACCAGCACGACCGTCAAGCAGCGCTCGCGATTGAGCGCCTGAATGGTCGTCATGATCTCGTTCGCGGTCCGCGAGTCGAGGTTTCCCGTCGGCTCGTCCGCCAGCAGGATCGCCGGATCGTTGATGAGGGCCCGCGCGATCGCGACCCGTTGCTGTTGGCCGCCCGACAGCTGGCTCGGGAGGCTGCGCTCCCGGTCCGCCAGCCCGAGCAGCTCGAGCGCCTTCTGCGCGTGCACGGCGCCGTCCGAGAGGTATCCCGCGTAGAACAACGGCAAGGCGACGTTCTCGACCGCGCTCGCGCGCGGGAGCAGGTTGAAATTCTGAAAGACGAATCCGATGCGACGGCTCCGGATGCGCGCGAGCGAGGGTTCGTCGAGGGCCGCGACGTCGACCGTCTCGAGGAGGTACCGGCCGAGGATGTTCATCAGCGTCGACTTGCCGGAGCCGGATGCTCCCATGATCGCGACGAACTCCCCCCGCGCGACGGTGAGGTCGATTCCTTGGAGGGCGTGAACGTCCACGTCACCCAAGCGGTAGGTCTTGGTGACGCCGCAGAGATCGATGATCGGGTCCGATACGGTCGGGCCCGTCGTCTGGCCGGGTGTCACGGGTGGAAGTGGGGCCGCGCGACTTGGGGAGCGGTGGGGCTTCGCTCCTCCCGGGCAACCTCGTCCACGACGACCTGCTCGCCGGGCTTGAGCTCGCCGCGCACGACCTCGGCGAAGGACCCCTCGGACAGGCCGCTCACGATGGGGATTCTCTTTGGCCCTCCGTCGCGCAGCACCCAGACCGAGCTGCCGGGATCGGACTTGGTCGTCCGCGTCGCCGAGCCGACACCTTCCGGCGAGAACCTGAGGGCGACGCCGGCACGCGCAGGACGTCGTCGCGCTCGTCGGTGATGATCCGCGTGTTCGCCGTCATCCCGGGCAGGAGCGCGAGATCCGGATTCTCGACGCTGACGACGACGTCGTAGGTCACGACGTTCTGGACCGTGATCGGCGCCTCACGGACCTGGGCGACGTGCCCCCAGAACGTCCGGCCCGGATACGCCTCGACGGCGAACGACGCCTTCTGGCCGACTCTGGCGGCGCCGACGTCGGATTCGCTCACGTTCGTGTCGACCTGCATCTTCGTCAGGTCCTGCGCGATGAGGAACAAGGTCGGCGTCTGAAAGCTCGCGGCCACCGTCTGCCCGATCGTGATGTTGCGCGCCACGACCGTGCCGTCGACCGGCGAGACGATGTCCGTGTAGGCGAGGTTCACCTGCGCGGCATGCAGCTCCGCTTGGCGCTGCTCGATGGTGGCCTCGTCGAGCTTCACCTGCGCCTCGGCCTGATCGTAGACGCTCTTGTCGCTGTCGACGGTGTCCTGCGATACGACACCGTGCCGGCCGAGCCTCGAGTCGCGCTCGTAGTTGATCTTCGCGTAGGCGAGGCTGGCTCGGTCCTTCTGGAGCTGCGACCGAGCGGTCGCCAGGTTGGCGGTGTCCTGATCGACGACGACCTGATAGGGGCGCGGGTCGATCTTGGCGCACAGCTGGCCCGCCTTCACCCGGGTGTTGTAGTCGCAAGAGGTGCCCTGGATCGTCCCGGAGACGTACGCCCCGACCAGCACCGTGATGACCGGGTCGACCGCGCCGGTCGTGGTGATCGCGCGGACGATCGGCCCGCGCGTCACCTCCGCGGTGACGTATCGCGGGTCGGCCGGTCGACGATACCAGCGGACGGACGCGATCAGGCCGACGACCATGACGCCCGAAGCGATCGCCCACCGGCGATCAGGTCGGAACATCGCGGATCGACCGCCAATCGGTCACCATCTCGGGTCCTACCTCGTGGCGCCTCGCGTGCCGGCTCGCCCGCGGCGGCTCGCCGTGGTCCGCCCAGTGCCGTCCCCATCGCGGGCCCCAGTGCGGCGGTGCGTCGCGTCCCCACGCGCGCCATGCCAGCGGCAGGACCCGGTAGTACCCCACCGGCACGGCGAGGATCGGTCGTGGAACGAGCTCGGGTGCTACGATCACCCACGGCCCGTTGTACCCGGCGCTCACGTACCACGTGCCGCCGACGAACGCGTAGTACTGTGCGCCGTAGAAGAAGTAGTTGGCGGGTCTCACTCAGTCGGCGCCTTGCTTGCCGAGCAGCTGGCGCATCTGCGCATGGAGGTCTTTCATGCCGGCGCGGATGGTCGCCGCCTTCTGTATCTGCTCGGAGGTCAGAATGGTGCGGACCTCGAGAGCGGCGGCGAGCCGCTCGCGCATCAGGGCGGTACGAGCCTGCGATTCCTGCTGCACCAGCGCATCGACATCCTGCGGCGTGACGGTGCCCGTGCCGAGCAGCTTGTCGGCGAGCGCCTGCTTGGCCGCCCTCTCCTTCGCGGCAAGCGGGGCGAGGCTCGTCTGGTGCGCCGTCAGGATGTCCTGCACCTTCTGCTTCTGGTCGGCGCTCAAGTCGAGTGCGTGCAGCATGCGGGCCCCGCCCAGCAACGCGCCGTGGCCGCAGGCGCCGTGTCCGCGCATGCCGTGCCCGAACGCGAGCGCGCCGCTGGCTATCGCTGGCGCGAGCAAGCCCGCCATGAAAATGCTCTTCGTCAGTGGCTTCGTCATGGTTCGTCTCCTTGTCGTTGCCTCAGCCTTCGCTGCCGTCGTCACCATCCCCGCCGTCATCGCCCTCGCCGCCGTCGCCGGAGTCCGAGCCATCGTCACGGGGAGCGGCTCCAAGTCGGGCGAGCCTCGCGCGAGAGCCGAGCGCCGGCGCCTCCCCGTCGTCGCCCGAAAGGGACGCCGGAGACGCTTGGCCAGGCGACGGAGCGTCGGTCGCGACGGCTGCGCGCGCTGTCGGAGCGACGGAGGTGATAGTGACCGCCAGTGCGATCGCGCCGGCGGCCAGAATGCTGTTCGGCATGGGGTTCTTCATGAGTTCGTCTCCTTCTCCTGTTGACCCTCTTTTCACTCGCTGGCCATCGAGCCTTCCCGCTAAGCCTTCGCCGGCTCGGCCGGACGCCGTTCATCCCGACCCACGCTCACGAGTCTTCACCGTATTAAACGCACGAGCCCGTGCTTCGGTTGACACCAGTCGACATCGTCCCACGACGTGTCGATCCCACGCCACACGAGAACGCGCCAGACTGAGCAGGAGAGGCGGCGCACCGACGCGCGCCGTCCCGCCGAGTGTCCGGATATCCTCCCCTCCCCTATGAATCGTGGGCGCGCCCGCATCGCCTTCAGAAGCATTGCCTCTCGCAAGGTCGCTCGGTGCAGTCGGATACCTCGTGGTGCTCTCACGCTCCGCTGGATGATTGCACCTCGAACAGCCGCTCGCCGGCGCGAGCGAGTGTCCGAGATTCGGCCCCCCGGGCGGTGAAGGCGAGTTGGGCTCGCCACCCGCGAGTGATAGAAGCCGCCGTCCACCGACGAGGGGACGGAAGGGAAGCCGCCGTCCGAGGCCAGTGGGACCGAGGAAGGACACGGATGAGCCGCACGGGACGCGACGACGAGAAGCTCGTAGACCTCGACGAACTCATCCGGAAGATCACCGACGACGCCCACGGAGACGACGAGCAGCTCTGGGCCTGTCGGCAGGCGTTCGCGGCGGCGGAAGAGGCGATGCCGAGGGCGGAGGGCCCCTCGGGGGAGAACGACGATGACGACGATCGCCCGTACTGACAGCGACCCGCGGTGAGGGGAATGGCGTCCGTGCACAGGCGCGTGGCCCGGCGGCCGAGCCCGCGCGGCTTGCGGGCACTCTCCCCGCGGCCGGTGGGTTGGCGCACGAGCGATGCCGACGAGATCGCGCTCCGGCGCGAGCGCGCGTCAAGCGAGCTGATGCGGATCGAGATCCTCGAGCCGTCGGAGCCGGTCTTCTCCACCTTCGCGGTCCGGTCGCCGAGCGGCGCCTGCTACGAGGTGGAGGTCCGCTCGCTCTCGGAGCGCGAGAACTCCTGCTCGTGTCCGGACTTCCGGACCAACGGCCTGGCCACGTGCAAGCACGTCGAGGCCGTGATGGCCCGCCTGCGCCGCACGCCCGCGGGGCGAGCCGCGCTTCAGCGCGGGGGCCGCTCGACGCGCGTCGAAGTGTTCATGCGGCGGACCGGCGGAGAACCTGCGGTGGTCTGCGTTCTTCCGGAGCGGAAGCCGGCTCCCGCGGTCGCCGCGATCCTCGGCCGGTACGTCGATCGCGACGGCCGCCTGCAGGGCGATCCCGCTGAGGCGGTGCCGGCCCTCGTGCGTGATCTGGACGGCCACCGTGCGGCGGTGCGGATCAGCAAGGAGGTGGCCCTCTGGGCCGCCGGCCGGGCGCGGCGCACCACGCTGGCCGTCGAACGCCAGAATGTGGAGGAGGAGCTCCGCTCCGGCCGTCGTTCCCTCGCCGCGCTCAAGCTGCCCCTCTATCCGTACCAGGTCGACGGCTTGCTGCACCTGGCGTTCACCGAGCGCGCGCTGCTCGGGGACGAGATGGGGCTCGGCAAGACGGCGCAGGCGGTGGCCGCCTCCGCCCTTCTCCGCGAGCTGCGCGGCGTCGCCCGGGTGCTGATCGTGTGTCCGGTGTCGCTCAAGGCCGAGTGGGAGGACCAGATCACCAAGTTCACCGATCTGACGCTACGCTTCGTGCAGGGCACGAAGCCCGCCCGGCTCGCCTGCTACGAGACCCCCGCCTTCTTCACCATCGCCAACTACGAGCAGGTGATGCACGACGTCGCGGACGTGAACCGGCGGCTCCGTCCCGACGTGGTGATCCTGGACGAGGCGCAGCGGATCAAGAACTGGAACACGCAGACGGCCCGCGCGATCAAACGGCTCGAGAGCCGCTACGCGTTCCTCCTCACCGGGACGCCGATCGAGAACCGCATCGACGAGATCTACTCGATCATCGACTACGTGGACCCGCAGGTGTTCGGTCCGCTCTTCCGCTTCAACCGGACCTTCTACGAGCTGGACGAGCGTGGCCGCCCCGTGGGCTACCGGAACCTCGACGAGCTGCAGCGGCGTATCCGTCCCCTCCTGCTGCGCCGCCGCAAGGACCAGGTCGAAGCGCAGCTGCCCGAGCGTGTCGACAACAACTACTTCGTGCCGATGAGCCCGGCACAGCTCGAGCTGTACGGCGACTACGAGAGTCGCGTCGCCCGGCTGCTCGCGATCGCGAGCAAGCGTCCCCTGACGCGCGAAGAGCAGGAGAAGCTGCAGCGCTGGCTCGCCTGCATGCGGATGTGCTGCGACACGGCGTACATCCTCACGCCACAGAACCGCGAGTGCCCGAAGATCCACGAGCTGGAGGCGGTGCTCGACGACCTCGATGTCCGCCGCGCCCGGAAGGCAATCGTGTTCTCGGAATGGGAGCGCATGCTCGAGCTGGTGCGCGCGCTGGCGGGCGAGATGAACCTCGGCTTCGCCTGGCACACCGGCTCGGTGCCGCAGGTGAAGCGGCGCGAGGAGATCCGCCGCTTCAAGCACGACCCCGGCTGCCGGCTGTTTCTCTCCACCGATTCGGGCGGTCTCGGCCTGAACCTCCAGGCAGCGAGCGTGGTCATCAATCTCGACCTGCCGTGGAACCCTGCGCGGCTCGAGCAGCGCATCGCGCGGGCCTGGCGCAAGCACCAGACGCGCAGCGTCCACGTCGTCAACCTCATCAGCGAGGGCACGATCGAGCACAAGATGGTGGGGACACTCGCGGCCAAGCAGCGGCTCGCGGACGGGATCCTCGACGCGCGCGGCGATCTGGCGGAGGTCCGGATGCCGACCGCCGCCGGCGGGCGCTTCCTCGATCGGCTGCGCGTGCTCATGGAGGCGAGGGTGCGGCCCGCCGCCGCGCCGCCAGCGCCGCCCGCCCCGTCGCTCGTCGACCAGCTGCGCGCACGGCTCGGGAACGCGATCGCCCCGCGCGTGGTCGACGTCCGGGTGCTCGCGGCCGACGCGCAGGCCGCAGCCGTCGTCATCGTCGACCACCTCGGGACGGACGTCGAGAGCGCGATCACTGCTCGCTGGCCGGAGCTGGCCACACCGGCGTCCTTGCCGGCTAGCGTCGAGGTCATCGACGCCGCGACCTGGGAGGCGCTCCAGCGCCTGGCACGCCGCGGTCTCCTCCCCGCTCTCACCGTTCCGGCCGAGCCCGACGGCGGCCCGGAGGCGGAGGATCGCCGTCGGACGCACGCCGCGGAGCTCCTCCGCGGCGCCGCGCGCAAGCGCGAGATGAGCGGCGTCCTCTGCGCCGGCGGCTTCGTCGCCGAAGCGTCCTCCCCTGCCCACGATGCCGTGGAGCTCGCGCTCGCCGCGGTGGCAGTCCGCCATGCTCTCGCAGCGGACACCGATGGCGTACCGCTCCCCGAGAGCCTGCTCTGCGGCCCGATGCTCGTGCGCTCCTTCGTCGGCCAAGCGGACGTCGACCTGATCCGCCGCCTGCGCGCCGGTGCCGAGGCACCTGATCCCCACGCGCTCGTCGAGCAGAGCGGCGCGCTGCTGCGGCGCCTGGCGGACGCCGTACGGGCGTGAGTCGCGCGGCGAGTGGTTTCAGCGTGGAGCGGCACTGCGCGAGCGCCTGGCCACCTCCCAGCAGCGTGATGGCGGCCGGCGGGGTCGGCGCGCTGGGCTTCGAGCGGCGGGTGTGCGCCGCCTTCACGTTCCATGCTCGCGCGTCTGGCGTTGGTGATTCACGCGCAGCCGCCCACGGGCGGCTTCACTTCAGACGGTACGTTGATGCGTCGCTGCATGGTGGTAGCCCCTCGCCACAAGTCTGATCACGTGAGGTCGAGGAACTCCGCGAGAGCGGCGCGCACCTCTTGCTGCAAGGCCTCGGGAAGCATCCCCAAGTCTTCGCGAAACAATTCGTTGTCCCATGGGAGTATCTGACGGCCACCTGCTACGCCGCCTCGGCCCCTCGCCCAGCCACGTCACGCGGACGGTCGCGCGGCAACAGCCGCCTCCACACCTCGGCTGCCAGGCCGAGTAGCGCACGGAGGGCGAGCGTGGCGGCCCCGAGGATGACGTACTCACTCACGAGCACCATCGAGATCACCGCCCCGACGAGCCGCCAAAGCGGCCCCAGCTCCCCGCTGTCGAGATCGTCATCGTGCATACCGCTCTCCATTTCGCGCCGCTCGATCCGTTCCCCGCTCTCCCTCGACCTCGACCACCCGGAAGTGCCGCAGGAGGTTCCCCACACCGAGCCCGATAGACGGATCGTCGGGGTCACACGCCGCGAGATGATCGCAGAGCCAGGCCAGTTCGCGCTCGGCCATGCGCGGGACCATCAGGACCGCCCGCTTGCAATGCCAGCAGGACACGAGGATCGGCATGCACCCACGGCTACCAAGTCAAGGCTGCGGGTGGATGAGCCGGGGATGAAGTTACGATTGCGGTGGGGTTCCTGGACCGACCGGAAGCGACACGCCCAATCGTGGCAACAGGCGGCGCGCTGCGAAGGGGCGCCATCTCAGATATCGAGCCTTCTCCAGATCCCGGACTTCACCCAGCCGTAGGAGATCGTCAGGCAGACCAGCGAGGAAATCGGTAGCGAAACCCAGGCCAGCTCGACGGAGCCGGCGAGGTGGATGGTGGCGAAGTAGCCGGTGCCGAGCATGGTTAGCGTGAGCACGAGCTCGATTGCGAGAGCCGCCGCCGTGTCCCCGGTTCCCGAGACGGCGGCGAACCACATCTCTCCGGGGATGACGACCAGCATCGCCAGGGCGACGATGCGGAGGCTCGCAGCGCTCTCCGCGAGCAGGGCCGACTCGGGGGAGAACACGGTGAGAAGCCAGCGGGGGACGAGCAATGCGATGGCGATGAAGGGAAGGGTTGCGAGGAGCGCTCCGCCGGTGGCGTCGCGAAGAACGGCGCCAATGCGGTGGGTCTGATTCCTTCCAACGAAGCGACTGACCATGGAGCACGAGGTCTCCGCGAAGCCTTCCGTCGGAATCCAGAACACGACATAGCAGGCGTACACGAGGTTCGCGATCGCGAGCGCCCGGTCGCTCACGCGCTCGAGGATCAAGAAGAAAGCGAGCCACCGGAGCGCCTCCAGAAGCCGCTGGACGGCGATGGGAGCGGAGGTGCGGCTCAGGAGGTGCGTCGTCCGGCGCTCGAACGCCCGGAGGCGGAAGAGTCCGTAACGCGCGGGATCGAGACGTCGCCACATGTGGACCGTGAGGAAGAGGAAGGTGACGATCTCGGCGCCCAGGGATCCGGCCGCGGCTCCCCGCATGCCGAGCGCCGGAAAGCCGAACTTCCCGAAGATCAAGACGTAGTTCAGGATGACATTGGTGGCCGCCAGGAGAGCCGTCGCAGGGACGAGAACCCGGGTGCTTCCCAGGCTCACCAACA
>VBKJ01000007.1 GCA_005879795.1 Deltaproteobacteria bacterium | reverse complement strand
TGATCGGGGTTGTCGCGATCGCGGCGGTCTCCCTGGCCCTACCGGTCTCGGCGCATCGCGTCGCTGCTACCGCGCTGTGCCTCGGCGTCATCGCGCTCGTGGTTGGGCTCGGCGCCATGGTGCTTTTCGCGCAGTCGATTTCCGATCCGCTCCGCATTCTGCGTCGCGGGCTCGCCGATGTGGAGTCCGGGAGCCTCGAGCCGCGGGTCGCGGTCGACGATGGGAGCGAGGTCGGGTTCCTCCAGGCCGGGTTCAACCGCATGGTGTCTGGCCTGCGTGAGCGCGAGCGCCTGCGCGACCTGTTCGGTCGCCACGTGGGCCAAGACGTCGCGCGGCGGGCGATCGAGGAGGGCGTCACGCTCGGCGGCGAGGAGCGCGACGCCGCGGTGCTGTTCGTCGACCTGATGGACTCTACGTCATTCGCCGCGGACCGCGGCGCGACCGAAGTCGTCGCGATGCTCAACGCGTTCTTCGGAATCGTCGTGGAGGCGACGCGCCGGCACGGCGGCTTCGTCAACAAGTTCGAGGGCGACGCCGCGCTCTGTATCTTCGGCGTTCCTCTCGAGCTCGAGGACGCAGCCGGCGGGGCGCTTGCTGCCGGGCGCGAGATGCAGGCCCGACTAGTGTGCGACCTGCCGGAGATCCGCGCCGCGATCGGGCTTTCGGCGGGGACCGTCGTTGCGGGGAACGTCGGTGCCGCCGACCGCTTCGAGTACACCGTCATCGGCGACGCGGTTAACGAAGCGGCGCGGCTGGCCGAGCTGGCCAAGGATCACCCCGGGCGGATCGTAGCATCAGAGACGATCGTGGCGCGTGCCGGCATCGGCGAGTCCGCCCGCTGGCAGCTGGCCGAGGCGGTCCTCGTACGGGGTCGGACACGACCGACGCGGCTCGCCATGCCCGCGGCCGGGGCGGCCGGCTGAGCGCCGAGGCCGCGAGCGCCTCACCGCTCCCACCGCGGAGCCGCCAGCTCCACCCGCCACCAGGGAGACCGGCCATGTCGAGTGATCCCTCGAACCGGACCAGCGTCGGCGCAGCCGGAGAGGGAAGGCCGCGGGTGCGACTCACCCCGGGCGCGCTAAGGGGGACGGGCACTTGGAGGCCTCGGGAAATAGGGGTCCGACTGTGCCCAAAGTGTGCCCCGACGAGGGCGGATCGCCGCCTAGGACTGCCTGCCGTTGGGCGGGAAGGCGAGTGAAAGGATTAACGGCGTCCACTCGCGAACGACGACGGCCGCGGGTGCCGCCACCGCGGGTCGCGTGGTTTGCCGCGACGTGAGCGGCGACGCATACCTCGTGCTTCCGAGGTTGCGACCACGTGATGAAGAGATCTCCGGCGAACGCGTCCAGCCTGCCGCGACGCGGTTGCACGCCGTCGGTCGATTGCGTACGAGGGGCGGCGATGCCACCCGAACGGCGCGACGGCTCAACACGGCGGAGTGCCTCGGCAGTCGTCCTGTGCCTGGCGCTCGGCGCTCGGGTCGCCACGGCGGAGCCCCCGGCGACCGCACCCTCGAAACCCGAGGTGCAGACGCGCGAGTCGCAGGCGGCGATGACACCGTCGCAGGCGCTCGACCGCCTGAAGGCGGGCAACGCGCGCTTCGTCGCGAATGCGACCCGGCGCCGCGACTGGTCGGCCAAGGTCGTCGCCACGGCTGCCGACCAGTTCCCCTTCGTGGCTGTGCTCGGCTGCATGGACTCACGCGCGCCCGTCGAGATCGTCTTCGACCAGGGGATCGGCGACGTCTTCGCCGTGCGCGTGGGCGGCAATGTCGTGAACGATGATGAGCTCGGGAGCCTCGAATACGCGGTCAAGGTCGGCGCGAAGCTCATCGTGGTGCTCGGGCACACGAGCTGCGGCGCAGTCAAGGGCGCCATCGACGGCGTGCAGCTCGGTAACCTCACCAGCCTGCTGGCCAAGATCCATCCCGCGGTCGAGGCGGTGCACTGCAGCGACTCGAAAGACGCGGGCTGCGTCACGAAGGTGGCCGAGGAGAACGTGCGCCAGTCGACGCGGGCCATCCGAGAGCGAAGCCCGTACGTGGCGAAGTACCTCGACGACGGCACGGTCGCGCTCGTGGGCGGCATGTACGACGTCGCCACCGGCCGGGTGACCTTCCTCGATCACTGAGGACCCGAGCAGGAGTCTCATGACCGGCCCCGATCGCCCCCCCCGGGGTGGGCACGTTCTGGCTGGCGGTCGTCGACGCGGGCTCGTCGTTGGCGGACTCTCGAGCTGCCGCGGGACCCCCTATCACAGCGATTCGCTCAAGGTTCGTTGGTCAGCCCCCCGCCTTCTTGCCGGGCATCCGCACCTTGGCATCACGGAACACTACTTCGAGGAGTCGTGCACGCGAGGAGGGAGCGACGGTGCGTCTCCGGGCGGCTTCGCCGTGGTGGCGATGCCGAGACTCGGATCTGCTAGAGGACTAGGGCGGCTCTGTTTGCTACCCGGGGGGAAGATCACCCCTGGCGAGAGATTTAAGGCACTCACCCATCGCCGGGTGACGAAGGCAGCGGCGCGATGACACCCGACGTCCACTACGCCAAAGGCCCCGAGGGGCAGGTCGCCTATCAGGTCACCGGCGGCGGGCCGGTGGACATCGTCTTCGTCCCGGACTGGGTTACGAATCTCGAGGTCATGTGGGAGGAGGCGGCCATCGCGCGCTTCCTCACGCGTCTCGGCTCGATCGGACGGCTCATCTGCTACGACAAGCGCGGCACGGGGATCTCGGACCCGGTGCCGTTGGGCGCGCTGCCGACGCTCGAGCAGTGGATGGACGACATCCGCACGGTGCTCGATGCCGCCGGTGCAGAGCGTGCGGTGGTGTTCGCGCACGGTGACGGCGGGCCGATGGCGATGCTGTTCGCGGCGACCTACCCCGAGCGCACGGCGGGGCTCGTCGTGGCGGACGGCACCGCGCGTAAGCTGCGGGCGGCCGACTATCCCCACGGCATACCGCTCGAGGTCGCGCCGCGGCACCTCGAAGGGATGATCGCCGAATGGGGTACGGGCGATGCGGTCCGCATCGGGGCCCCGAGCATGGCGAGCGAGGCCTCCCGGCGCTGGAGAGCCCGGCTCGAGCGACTGGCGATGAGCCCGTCGCAGTTTGCGGGTGAGTATCCCGTGGCCTTGAACGCCGATGTCCGGCCGATCCTCGGGACCATCCGCGTGCCGACCCTCGTCCTGCACCGCACCGGCAACCGCTACATCCGCGTGGGCAACGGCCGCTACCTTGCCGAGCACATCGGTCGTGCCAAGTTCGTGGAGCTGCCGGGAGACGACCACTTCTTCTATGCCGGGGACGTGGAGGCGATGCTCGCACCGATCGAGGAGTTTCTCACCGGGGCGCGCCCGGTGGTCGACGACGAGCGCGTGCTGGCCACGGTGTTGTTCACCGACATCGTGGGCTCCACGGAGCACGCCACCCGGCTCGGCGACCGCGCCTGGCGCGACCTGCTCGAGCGGCACGACACCGCCGTCCGCCAGGAGCTGGGCCGCTTCCGCGGCCGGGAGATTCACACGACGGGCGACGGCTTCTTCGCGACCTTCGACGGTCCCGCACGCGCGGTGCGCTGTGCGCTGGCCATCCGCGGGGCGGTGCGCCCGCTCGGCCTCGAGATCCGCACCGGCCTGCACACCGGCGAGTGCGAGTTGCGGGGCGACGATGTGAGCGGCATCGCCGTGCACATCGGCGCCCGCGTGGCCGCCGCGGCGAACGCGGGTGAGGTGCTGGTCTCCGGCACTCTGAAGGATCTGGTCACGGGATCGGGCCTGCGCTTCGTGGAACGCGGCGTCCATCGCCTCAAGGGCGTGGAGGGAGAGTGGCCGTTGCACGCTGCGGAGTAGCGTCGTGCATGGCGACACCGCCGCACGCAGTGGGGCGTTGCCGTCGCCCCGGTCGGAGTCTCTCGATCATCGCGAGGGAGAGGATGCGCTGGCCGAGCCAGCGAATGGGCTTAAACGTTTCGCCCGTGGCGCCGGAGCAGGGCGAAGAGGGGATGGCAGACGATCGCCGCGATGGGTCGCCTTCGCCCTCTCCGAGGGAGGAACTCGCCGCGTCGCGCGCGAGGGCGTGCCCTACAACGCCGGCGGGGCGGAGCGAGGATACCGCACGCCCGATGGGGCTATCCTTTGGGGATCGTCTGCGGCGAATTCTTCAGCTCGCCCCCTGCGCACTTCGCGTGGACGGTGTGGGGCTGGCCGTCCTTCAAGCCGGCGGGGATCGGAATCTTGAACCCGTGGTAGCCGTCGCCCTTCTGTGCGTCGAGCAGATCCTGGCGGAATTCCCTTGCCGGGACCGAGGCCAGCAAGGCATCGCCATCGTACAGATCGACGGTCACCGGGTTGGCCGGCTTGGTCGTGTCCAGCGCCCATCCGCTGATGACGTCCGCGTCGACGCCGTCGAAGTAGCCCTCGACGGACGCCGGGTTGGCCTGCACCGTCGGGGCCTGCGACACCTTCGCCGCCGGTGCCTGTGTCGGCGCCGCCGGGGGACCGGATGTGTCTTCCCCACAGCCGGCGAGCGTCGCGGCCGTGAGCAGCAACGCTGCCCCGAGACCGCGCGTCGCTGGGATCCGCTGGTTGGTCATTCGCCGCATGGACCCCTCCTTAAACCGGCATCCGGGAGATATCAAGAACCCCAGCCCGGACCCGGGAGCCGGGGATCGGCTCAAGGCGGGCTTGTAGCCGCCCACCCCATTTCGGAGGATCAGACCCTCAGATCGAGCCCTTCGCGGCGCGGGGACTGGAGCGACGCGTGAGCGCTCGTGTCCGGCTCCAACATCACGGTCGAGACGTTCAGCTTCTGACCCTGCTCGTCGTGCCATTCGCCGCGGCCGGGTCGACCTCGTCGGCCGCTATCGCCGCGTCGACGAGGGGTAGCCGGCCCCCACGGGGATGCTGATCCGCGCCGGGTCGACACGGCCGCCCCCGGGCTTCGCCGTCGGCTCCGCCCAGCGTCGCACACCGGTTGACGGCGCAACGGGCGTGCTTATCCATTTGGAGCGGAAGGAGGTGAGGAGAACATGGCACTGCCCAGCTTGCTCCGATGGAACCGCGGAGAGAGCCTGCCCGCGCGCCGGGAGGAGAATCCGGTTCCTGGCGCTCCACCGTGAGACGAACCGCCTGTTCGAGGACTTCTGGCGCGGCTTCGATATCGAGCCCTCGTTGGGGCTCCCCGAGGGGACGAGCTTTTCGCCGCGCGTGGACGTCGAGGAGACGGACGGTGAGATCCGCGTGACGGCCGAGCTGCCGGGCGTGGACGAGAAGGACCTCGAGGTGCACGTGCAGGACGACGTGCTCACGCTGAAGGGCGAGAAGCACGAGGAGCGTGAGGACCGGGGCTGGCGGGAGCGCTCCTACGGGAGCTTCTATCGGACCATCCAGCTACCCAGCGAGGTGGACGCGGACAAGGTGACGGCGGGATACAAGAAGGGCATCCTGACCATCCGCCTGCCGAAGACCGCGACGGCTCGCGAGCGCGGGCGGCGGATCCCCGTGACCGCGGCTTAGGAAGGGCCCAGGGATTCCGCCTCGGCGGCGCCGGCCGAAGGCGTCGCCGAGGCTCTGGCCGCGCCGCCGGTCTCGCACTCGCTCGCGCCGACAGCGCCTGTCGTCCAGCGGCGGCCGGGCTGTCAACGGCCGAGGAGGGACGCGCACACGCCCGAGCTCACGTCGCGACGCGAGGCGCGTACCAAGAAGATTCGGCCGAAATACCGAGACTATTCCCTCGAAATACGATGGCAGGGAATTCTCGCGGCCCCGCCTGCCTCCTAGACTCCGCTCGCCGCGTTGTTTTGGAGGAGGCCGCATGCGCGCGCGTTCGACCCTCCCGCTACTTTGCTCGCTCGCAATCATCTGCGTCGACCAGGCCGCGTTTGCGAGGAGCTCGCTCTACCGTGGCCGCGCTCCCCGCCCCGGACCCGACGTGCTCTACGGGGCCGCCGTCGCGCCACGGCTCGACGCGCTCGCGCCCGCAGTCGCCCCGCAGCTCGACGTGCTCTCCGGGGCGGCCGCCTTCGCCCCGCAGCTCGAGAACGTCGGGGTCTGGACGGCCCAGCCGATCCTCGTCTCCGGCGCCAGTGCGTACCGCGCCGGCGAGTTCCTCTACCAGGACTTCCTCTACGACGACCACGGCGCGGCCGAGGTGCCGGACCCGACCGATCCCCGCGGCGGCGGCAACCTGTTCTCGAAGCCGGACGGCACGTACACCTATCCGACCGACCCGGCGTACGCGAACGACGCGGCCGACCTGGTCGAGCTGCGCCTGAAGCCGCTGCCCGACGCCACCGCGTTCCGCCTCACGCTGAACACCTTGAAGGACCCCTCGCTGGTGGCCTTCTCGATCGCGATCGGCGGCACCGCGGGCGTGCTGCGGAGCTTCCCCGCGGGGGCGAACGTCCGGGCGCCCGCCGACCTGTTCCTCACCGTGCACCCCGCCGGGGCGGGCATGGTCGGCGAGCTGGTGGACGCGGCCACGGGGCAGCCCGTCGGGGGTCCCGCTCCCCTCGTCGCGGTCGACACCGCCCGTCGTCAGATCGAGGTGCGCGTGCCGCACGCCACCTGGGACCCCACCGGCCAGGTGGTCCGCCTGGCTGCCGGCGTGGGCCTGTGGGACAGGGCGAACGGCCACTACCTCCTGCCGCAGGCCTCCGCCGACGCGACCCGCCCCGGCGGTGCGGGGACGGCCATCAGTCCCGCCGCGTTTTTCAACGTTGCGTTTCGCTACGCGGAGCCGATGCCGGTCGCGAGCGACCCGGCCGGCACCACCACGGCCCCCGCCTGGTGGCGCGACAAGGGCCAGGGCGAGGCGCTCGCCGCGGGCGACCTGAACGCGTTCCACGCCGACGTCGACTTCGCGAAGCTCGCCGCCGCGGTGAACGACGACATGCCCGACCAGCCGGGCGGTGTGCCGCAGACCGGCCCCATGGACCGGATCCTGGCGAGCCAGTTCGAGCTGGCGCAGGGCGCGGACTTCTCCGTCAACTGCTTCCCCGCGTCAGTGGACGGCGGCGCCGGCTGCCCGGGCCAGTACCAGGGCCAGCTCCAGCCCTACGCGATCTACGTCCCCCGGCAGCCCCGGCCGCTGCGGGGCTACGGGATGACGCTGCTCCTCCACTCGCTGTCGACGAACTACAACCAGTTCCTCGGCAGCCGCAACCAGTCCCAGTTCGGCGAGCGCGAGGGCGGATCGATCGTCATCACGCCCGAGTCGCGCGGGCCCGACGGCTTCTACGACAGCTACGCGGGGGCTGACGTCTTCGAGGTGTGGGCCGACGTCGCGCGCCGCTACCGCCTCGACCCGGACTGGACGGCGATCGCGGGCTACTCGATGGGCGGCCTCGGGACGTTCAAGCTCGCCGAGCAGTTCCCCGACCTCTTCGCCAAAGGGCAGCCCACCGTCGGCTTCAGCGCCGACGACAACCTGGTCGCCTCGCTGCGCAACATCCCGTTCCTCATGTGGAACTCGCTGGTCGACGAGCTGGTCCCGCCCACCGACTACGAACCCACCGCCCGGCGGCTCGACAGCCTCGGCTACCGCTACGAGCTCGACGTCTTCACGCCCAGCGACCACCTGACGCTCGCGATCGACGATCAGTACGCGCCGGCGGCCGCGTTCCTCGACCTGACGAAGGTGAACCGCAACCCCGCGCACGTCACGTACGTCGTCGACCCGGCCCTCGATTACCCCGCGCTCGGCTTCGTCGCCGATCACGCGTACTGGCTCTCCGGGCTCCGGGTGCGCAGCACGACGCCGCCGGCCATGGGCGGCCACGCCCAGGGTAGCATCGACGCGCTCTCCTACGGCTTCGGCGCCGGCGATCCCACCCCGTCGGGCACGCAGGTGGGCGCCGGCACGCTCACCGGCGGCAACCTCCCCACGCCGCTCGTCTACACCAGCCAGTATCAGACGTGGGGGCCGGTGCCGAGCATCCCGCGGGCCCGGCGCCTCGACCTGACTGCGCGGAACATCGCCGCCGTCACGATCGACGTCCGGCGGGCCCGCGTCGGCTGCAGCGTCGACCTGCACGTCGACACGGACGGACCGATCACGATCGCGCTCGGCGGCTGCGGACGGACGGTCAAGGCAGGCGGCGCGTAGAGGGGGCCGTTCAAGAGCGCTGGCGGCGAGAACTCGAACTTCGAGGAGGATGCGATCGATGGCCGGAGGACGTGATCTAGGAGGCTGTCCGAGTAGTCATGGCGGCTGCGGTGAACGATCCGGGGGAGCGCGGCGGCAGCCGCGCTGCCAGATGGCTGCTCGCTCCTCCCTCCTGCGGCGACCAACTCCCGGCGCGCGTCCCGCGCGCCGCACCTCGTCGGTCGTCGCTGCGCTTGCCGCTCTCGCTCCCCGGCTCGTTCGCCTCGCTCACCATGACTACTCGGACAGACTCCTAGCGACGGCGTTGGTGATGACGGCAGCGGTGCTGGCGCTCATGGCGCGGGGGACGGCCCTCGCCGCGACGACGTCCTACAACGTCGTCTCCGACGTGAGGATCCCGATGTCGGACGGAGTCATGCTCGACTCCGACGAGTACATCCCCACCACCGGCTGCCCATGCCCGACCATCCTGGTGCAGACGCCGTATCGCAAATCCGGCGCGGGCGTTTCCGAGGGCAACACGATCTTTCCCTCCAACGGCTATGCGATGATCGTCGTGGACGTGCGCGGCACCGGCTCGAGCGAGGGCCTGTGGGATTCGTTCGGGGGCCGGGAGCAGCAGGACAGCGTGACGCTGGTCCAATGGGCGGCGTCGCGGCCGTTCTCCAATGGCGTGCTCGGCCTCTCGGGCGTGAGCTACGCGGCGATCAATCAGTTCCTCACGGTCGAGCAGCCCGGAACGAAGGCCGTGAAAGCGATCTTCCCCATCGTCCCGATGTCGGACGCCTACCGTGACGTCACGTGGGCGGGTGGCACCGAGGACAGCGGCTTCATCCCGCTCTGGCTGGGGCTCGTGAACGGACTCAACTTCATCCCGGCCCAGGATGCCGGGAGCGAGCGGGAGATCGCGCTCAACGCCGAGTCGCAGCACGCGATGGACGTGGCCGAGTTCGGCGGGCCGGTGGTCCTCGACGCGGCGCTGGGCGGGTACGAGATGATGCTGCCGCCGGCGTTCCAGACCTACCCCGACCAGGCTTACGACGGCCCATTCTACCGGCTCCGCTCGCCGATCCGGAACATTGCGCGCGTCCAGGTCCCGACCTTCATCGTCGGAGGCACCTACGACCTCTTCCAGCGCGGCGAGCCGATCTTGTTCAACGGCCTCATGCTCTCGGCGAGCCAGAAGAAGCTGATGATCGGACCCTGGTACCACACCACGGCCGGGAACGGTCTCACCGCCGATGACGGCTCCAACCCGGTCTACGATAGCAAGGGCAATCTGCTGCCCAGCCTCAACAACCTGCAGCTCGCGTGGTTCGATCACTGGCTCAAGGGAATCGGCAACGGGATCGACAGCTTCCCCGCAGTGGAGACCTACTATCTCGGCGCGGGGAAATGGGCTCCCGACACGAGGTATCCC
>VBKJ01000006.1 GCA_005879795.1 Deltaproteobacteria bacterium | reverse complement strand
GGAGCCCGATTTCGACAAGCGGGGCGGCCTGCTGCCGGCGATCGCCCAGGACGTGCGCACCGGCCAGGTGCTGATGGTCGCCTACATGAACCGCGAGGCGTGGCGGCACACGCTCGCGACCGGCAAGGCCACCTACTGGAGCACCTCGCGCAACGCCCTCTGGGTGAAGGGCGAGACCTCCGGCCACGTGCAGCACGTGCGCGAGCTGCTGGTCGACTGCGACGCCGACGCCGTGCTCCTCCGCGTCGAGCAGGTGGGCGGCGTCGCCTGCCACGAGGGCTACGCGAGCTGCTTCTTCCGCCACGTCGAGGGCGAGGACTGGCGCGTGATCGCACCCCGGCTCGAGCCGCCGTCGGCGGGATGAACGTCCTCCAGCTCGGCATCCCCAAGGGGAGCCTCGAGGAGGCGACCATCGAGCTCTTCCGCCGCTCGGGCTGGAAGATCAAGACCGACGCGCGCAGCTACTTCCCGTCGATCGACGACCCGGCGCTCCGCTGCCTCCTCGTGCGCGCGCAGGAGATGGCGCGCTACGTCGCGAGCGGCACGCTCGATGCCGGCATCACCGGGCGCGACTGGGTGCTGGAGGACGAAGCCGACGTCGTGGTCGCGCAGGAGCTGGTCTACTCGAAGACGAGCCTCCGCCCGACGCGCTGGGTGCTGGTGGTGGGTGCCGATTCGCCCGTGCGGAAGCCCGAGGATCTGCGCGGCAAGCGCATCGCGACCGAGCTGGTCGGCTACACCCGCCGCTGGTTCGCGGAGCGGAACGTCGACGTGCACATCGAGTTCTCGTGGGGCGCCACCGAGGCGAAGGTGGCCGAGGGCCTGGTCGACGCGATCGTCGAGGTGACCGAGACGGGCTCCACCATCCGCGCCCACGGGCTCCGCATCGTGTGCGACCTCTTCGAGTCGGTGCCGCAGCTGATCGCCAACCGCGCCGCCTGGGCGGTCCCCTGGAAGCGCGAGAAGATCGAGCAGATCGCCCTCCTCCTCGCCGGCGCGCTCCGCGCCGAGGCGCAGGTGGGCCTCAAGATGAACGTGCCGCGCGACCGCCTGCAAGACGTGATCGCGCTCGTGCCCGCGATCACGGCGCCGACCGTGTCACCCCTCTACGGCACGGAGTGGTTCGCCGTCGAGAGCGTGATCGCCGAGGCGACGGTGCGCGAGCTGATCCCGAAGCTGCTGCGCGCCGGCGCGGTGGGGATCATCGAGTACCCGCTGAACAAGATCGTGGGGTGAGCGCGGACCCTACCCGACGCGTGCCGACATGAAGTGGAAAACGGTACCCTCTGGATCCTCAAAGCCTAGATTCGGCCCGACCTGTCGCAGGGGAACTCCGGCTGCGCGAAGCGCTGCCTCCGCCGCCCCGGGATCAGCAACCCGCAGCGCCACGTGGTGCGGCTGGCGAAGCGGCTCATCGCCTTCGGCTTGAAAGAGCGCCAACTGCGAGCCGTCGCTCCCGATGCTGACTACCGCCATGGTTCGTGCTTCGTGCTCGATGTGGAGACCCAGGACGTCGCGAAACCAGGCCACGGCACGCGGCAGATCGCGATAACGAATGCCGACATGGTCTATGCCCCGCGCATCAAATAGTGCCATTGTGTCCTCCGTTGCCGAGCAAGGGGATACTAGATCATCACGAACCAGCTGCCCAGACGTATCCCGGTTCTCCCGAGCGCAGCAGGTCCCCGAGTGATGGTGCCCACGTGAGCGCGTGAATCTCTTCGAGCACGTCGCAGTGGCCTTCTCCATGGTCCTTTCGTTCGGGGTCGTGCGTCTGCTCGATGGCCTACGGCCCGCACTCGTCCCGGGCCGTCGCTATTGGGTTCACGCGCTCTGGCTCGTCCAAAAGCTGCTCAACCACGCCTTCTACTGGTGGGGATTCTTGTCCTTCCGGGAGGGCGTCGCCTGGACCGTCGCTTCCTTCCTCTGGATCCTCCTCGTACCTGGCCTCCTCTTTCTACAGGCAACAGCTCTGGTCACGACCAATCCGAGCGCTGTCGATTCGTGGCGTGACCACTTCTTCGGCATCCGTTCGTGGTTCTTCTCGGTGGACGTCGTCCTCATCCAGCAATCCGTCACCACCTCATCGTTCCTACGGGCGTTCCCTTGGTGCACCCGTTGCGTGCCCTTCAGGCCGTGGGCCTCACAATCTCGATCTTGGGCGCCGCGTCCGCGAGCCCTCGCCTCCATGCGACGATCGCCCCTGCGGCGCTTGCTGTTCAGTCGCTCGGTCTAGGGTCGCTTTTCTTCAGGCTGCAAGCTTCGGGGTGATCATGGAAGGCGAAAGTCTCCAAAGGCTGTCGCCGGAAGCCGCCTAACTAGCCTCTGGTTTTGTCGACTGCTGCTCGGTGTTCGGAAAGCTGTCAAGGATTTGTCTTGTTAGCGGCGTCGTCCGTGGCGTCCCGGTCATCGGGCCACGCCCCGTCATCCCACCATTCCCGGGAAAGGATGTTCTCGATGCTGTAGCGCTGATCCGCGCTTACTTGCTCGATGGCAAGCGCGGCCGCGAGCTGACGATCGACCTCGCGAAAGGCTCGCAGCAAAACGAGCGGCGTCGACAACGGATACACCGAAAAAGGCACCAGCTGGTCATCGTCGCTGATGGCGACGAGCTGGCGAGCCAGCACCGCGTTCCGGTCGTCGCGTGCGTAGAGCACCTGCTTGTTGATATCGAGGACGACCGCCGCCGCGGAACAGGCGAAGCTCCCGCCGAGCCCGAGGCAGGACCCTACGTAGGTCCCCAACTTCAGGACCTCGAGAGGGTCGCGCTCGAGGTGGATGCTGACTGCCCGACCGCCGGTGGTGAAGTGGTGGTCGATCCCGCGCGTCCATGTAGCCAGATCGATGCCCGGATGTCGACGCGCCCATGCGACGGTCGCAGGATGCCGAAGGAGGTAATCGGGATCGCCGGCCAGATGCGCCCGCAAGAAGCGCCGCAGACCGCGGCGGTTCCCCTCCGCTTGTTGCAGGAGTTCCAGCGCCTCCAGTGCTTCGCGGGTTGTGCGCTGCAGGCCGATCGATCTCTCCAGATGGGCAATCACGGCCGAGCGAATGGCCGCGAGACGGATCTCCGGGAGTCGCTGGCGAAGCTTCGCTTGGTGGCGCGCCACCTGAGCGTCCGAGAGAACGCGGCGGCCGGCGCGCTGGTCGCGGAGGGCGCGCGGCACCATCGATCCCGCCGCGTCGACCGTATCGATGAGTTGCAGGAGCTTCTCGAGGGGACATCGCTCGACCTGGAGATCGAACACGCCCAGCGCCAGGCAGCGCCTCAATAGCTCACGGCGCGCTTCCCACGAAAGCACCCCGAGGTCCCTGGCGGTGCGGAAGAGCGAGCCTGGCGCAGATGCGAACGCGTCTGCGACCAGCGCCGGCGCATTCGCCACCAGCGTCGAAATGCCCCAGGCAACCAACGAAGCGGCGTTCCGCCGGAGACAGGCCTTGTCGAGCCGTCGAAAGGAAGATTCCTGCGCGCCCAGGAAACGCCCGCGCTCCCTTTCGGGAAGGCTCAGGAGGTTCGAGAGCGCCGTCGCCATGTTGCCGTCGTCGCAGAACGGAGGCCGGTTGACGCGTGCCAGAAGATCCAGAGCGAGCGGCAAGCAATCTCGGATCTGGTGGGGTGTGCTCATCTCCGCCACCAGCTCGCCGAGGTCATTCATGGCCTGGTCGGTGTACGGGGTGGCGACCGTACGCGCGAGCTCCTCGATTCGGGGCAGGAAAGGCTCGATGGCCCGCCAACGCCGAGGGTCGAGCGCGTGGCTGTCCTGTTGCCATCGCAGGTCGGTGAAGAAGCGGAGCAGGTACATGCGTTGCGGTGGGGAAAGGGCCCTCCAGTCCGCCTGCTCGATCAAGGTCGCGAAGCCGGGCACGGCCCCACATGTATCCCACAGGGACATCAGCCAATCGCCATTCCATTCCGTGGGTAGCGCGGTCAGGAGGGCTGCGGGCGTGCTCGGGCCAAAGTCCGGTGCATCGTCGGCGAGCTCACCGAACCACCAGGTCGGTGCATACGCGACGGCGAATCGGATTCCCGCCGCCACATAGGTGGGATTCAGTTTGCGCGCCAGGCCCGCGAGGAGGACACGCGCCCAGGGTTCGTACCGATCGGGCCTCGCCCCGTGACCGAGGTCGACGAGCGCTTCGGATACTCGAGCGGGGTTCTCTGTCCAGGCGCCGGTGTCGAGGACCAAGGCCAGGAAGTCAGATCGTCGAGCTCCCGGCTGGCTCACGAGCGCTTCCCACCAGTTTAGGGCGCGTTCGGCGCAGGCCACGCGCACCAGCCGGGCACCGAGCGCGGCGAGATGCAGTTCGTCGGCCAAGCGGAGTTGCCCGAAGAGGCTCGCCGCGCGGCGAACGATCGGCCAAGACGCTCCCGCCAAGGCGGGCAGTATCCACTCGACGAAGAGTGGCGCCAACTTTGCCGGCGTGGGGGAACCGCCATGGTGAAACAGCAGGTACGGATCTAGGGGTGGCGTCGGGCACTGCGCGAGCCGGGCCAGGCCCGCCTCGTCGAAGCGAAGGCGGGCCAACTGGTCGAGGGCCTCCGCCCTCCAGGGCCAGAGGCGTTCGAGCAGAGTGTATGTGTTGCGTGTCGAGCACAGGGCCGAGCGCAGATCGAGCGCTGCTGGCCTTGGCGGCTTGGGTGGTCTGTACTTCGTTCCTTTGAACGCTCGCGGGTGGCCCGCGGTTCGGCGCGGGGGTGGTGGCGGTGCCGTCAGGCGAAGCAGCGGCCCTGCGTCAGGGAACGCGGCGGGCGCTGTCGACAGTAGAACGGTCAGGACGTCCGCGAGCACGTCCCCGTCGAGGGCGGCGACGTCGCAAAGGCGCCCCCACGCAGCGCATAGGCGGGTCTTCTCGGCCAGCAGACCTTGGTCCACCGCCCCCACGGGCACGCTCGTCACTGCATATCGCCCGGCTGCGCCGGCCGGGAGCGCGGCGGCTCCCCCTGCCATCCGTCGTTGGCTGACGACCGCGAGCAGCTGGCCTTCGGAGCGCACCACGCCAAGGAGCAGGGCAGACTCGGTATTCGAACTTGAAGCGCGCATCCGGGAATCGCCCATGGGTGACAGAATCCGCCCTACTGGATCAGGAGAGCGGCTTCGCGTCCGATGCGGGGGCCCGGGCGATGACCTCGACGGGATCGCCCGGGGCGATCTCGCCGCCTTCCACCGTGCGCATGTAGATGCCGCGAAGGTTCCGATGGCGTAGCTCGGTCTTCGATACGAACTGCAGAGCGTCCGCACCGAATCGCGCTCGGAACTTTCGACACCCGTTGTGCGGCATCGCCGTCACCTCGAGGACGGCTCCACCCGCACGGACCCGGCTGCCGGCAGGCAGATTGTCCGTCGAGAGATCCAGAGTCAGGTAGAGGTTGTCGCCGAACAATGCCAGCGGCTGTCCGTTCGCGATTAGCTCGGCCACATCGAACTCCATCACGGTGATGGCCCGCTCGGGGTGTGGCCCCTGCTGGCGACCCCATGCGTCCCCTGGGATGCCAGCGTCGGCTTCCAATCGGACACGCTCCGGGCGCTCGCGCCGGCCGCCCGCTGTCCGGGCCACGATCAGCTCGACGCGCCCCCTGTCCCACGGGCCGCGAGGCAACGCGTCGAGTCCTTCCTCCAACTCCTCGAGCCTTCGATACCGGAGCGGGTTTCCGACGGACTCGGAGTCGATCCGTGGCGTGCCGAGCGTCATCTTCTTCTCCAACTCCGCTTGCGCTGGATCATGCGGTTGGCGTTCCGTTCAGGCAAGCTGCGCGTGCGCTGGCCTGATCGGGCGCGAGGGTGCTATCGGGAAGACCGGCGCATCCGGGTCACCGATCGGCCCCTTGATGCCCCGATTCCGAGAGGAACAACGTCATGCCGACGCATCCGGCGCAAGCGACCCAGCGCATCGTTCCGTACCTCTACCCGTACCTCTACGTCGTTGACGTCGCCGCCTACCTCGCGTTCCTGGCGAAGGCCTTCGGCTTCGAGACTCGCCGACACGAGGTCGCTTCCGTTGAAGCGTCGCCCGCGAGCTCGAGCCGCTGCCCCTGATCCTCGCGGCCGTCCGAGGCGCCGGCCCTACGCCAGCCCGAGCGCGCGATCCTGTGCCTCCGGATCGGCGTGCTCGAACTCGAGGATGCCGAGGCCCGCGAAGGCCTCGCGCACGCGCGGCGTGAGCAGCCCGAGCCGGCGGAGGTTCGGGACCACGCGCGCGAACAGCATGCGCCGGAACATCTGCGCAGGGGCGGAATCGAGCACCACCCGCTTCACCTCCTCCCGATCCCATCCCATGGCGCTCGAGATCTGGTCGCCCACCAGCCGGTTCCGCATCAGCTCGCAGGCATAGATGATGAAGTCCTCGCGGTCGCGCAGCTCGGCCGGCGGCATCTCGCGGTAGAACTCGGCGAGCGAGAGCATGCCGAAGGCCACGTGGCGCGATTCGTCCTTCATCACGTAGCGCACGAGCTCCTTCAGCAGCGGTTCCTGCGTGATCTGGAACATGTTCCCGAAGGCGGCCATGGCCAGACCTTCGATGATGATCTGCATGCCGAGGTACTTGAAGTCCCAGCGGCCGTCGGTGATGGTGGCGTCGAGGAGCTCCTTCAGGTTCTCGTTGACCG
>VBKJ01000005.1 GCA_005879795.1 Deltaproteobacteria bacterium | reverse complement strand
TTTTTCTTGCTCCGCACACCTGTTCACCGCTGGGCGTCTGAGCGTCTCGTGCCTGGCGGCTGTAAACGGTGTGGGGGTGCGGTGCGGTGCTCTGGGGTGTAGGTCAACTGGCAGACCGCCCGGCTGTTAACCGGGAAGTTGGTGGTTCGAATCCACCCGCCCCAGCTCGACAAGTTCAAGCTCGCCTGATGCTTCCGCTTCGCTGTCCCACGACTCGGGTGAGCCCGTGACGGTTGCGTGACGGTTTCGGTCGCCGATCTCGCCCAAGAGTCGATCCACGGCTGTGGCGGCTTCTTCGAGCCGCGGGTCGCGGGGGCGCAAATAGCGACGGGCCATCCCGAGATCCACGTCCCCGATCCAATCGAGCGCGAGCTTCAGATCCCGCGTGAGCTCGAGCACATCCCCGGCGATCGCGCGACGGAAGCCGTGCATCGCGCGATACGGAAGATGCCGGACGCCGGCGCGGCGCTCCGCCTTCGTTAGCGCGAGCCAGAGCGCCTGGGCGGTCCAGGCGGCCCGCTCGTCATCCGCCCCGTTCCATCGCTGACGGTGCGGCGTATAGAAGACCCAGGGCCCCGCGTAGCCATCGCGTTCGCGCCATTGCCTCGACACGACCAGGGCCACCCGGGCACCGTCGGTCATCGGCTGCACGCGCTCTCGGCCGGTCTTGTCCCACCGCGCGCGCCAGGCAATCTCGCCGCGTTTGAAGTCGAGATCCCTCCACTGGAGGTGCAGGATCGCTCTCATCCGAGCACCCTGGTAGGCAGCGATCGCAACGGCGGTCCACGCGCGCCATTCCGTGTGCCGATCGGGACGCAGCGCTTGGAGGATTGCATCCCGCTCCTCGCGAGCGTACTCGGCCGGCGGCTCAGGGCGGAGATCCTTCGCCACTTTGAACCGGTACAGCGCGAGCCGGTTCATGCCGAGGAGCTCGCGGCGCTGGCCCCAGTTGTACACGGTCTTCACCACGCCGATCGCCTTGTGGATCTGGCTAAGGGCGTAGTCTTGACGTTCAAGGGCTGCCCGGAAGTGATCGACGTCGCCGAGCCGCGCTTCTTCGGCTGTGAAGTCTCGTCCCAGGAAGAGCTCCCAACGGCTCCAGTGCTCCCGGTAGTTGGTCTGAGTCTTCGGGCGCAGGTGGGGGAACTCCGCTTCGACGTACCTCTCCCAGAGCTCTCGCAGCGTGCGCCGTACCACCGTCGGTCGCGGCCCAAGCGTCCGAGCCTCGGCGAACCCCCGCGCCCACGCCTTCGCTTCGGTACGGCCCTCGCGGGTGTTGGGCCACGACTTCACGCGGCGGATCCCGTCGTCGTACCATTGCACGCGGACGAGCTCGCCGCCACGCTCGACGAGGACACGGACGCCGCCCCGACTGGGGCCGAACATGGCGAGCGTTTTCCGTTGGCGCGTCACGATGGAGTCGCCTCAAATGCTGCCCGCCGGCCGGCGGCTCGAGCCGCCAGGGGGTTGGCGCGTTGCGGAATCACGAGCATCCGATACCAACGCTTGCGACCTTCGCGCCGGGTGTGGCCGGCGCGTTCCCACTCCGGGAACTGCGAGCGGAGCCAGCCGCGCGAGCGCCCTGAGCGCAGCAGGGCCTCGTCCTCCGACAGCCACCGAAGATAGTCCTCCGCCGCCCGCGTGACCGCCTCCGCGGACCGCTCCATCTGCTCGGCCTCGCGGTCGTGTCCCCGCCGGCGGAGCACCTGGGCGTCACCCCGCCAGTCGGCGAGCAGCTGCTCCAAGCTCCGCGGCTCGTCGCTCACGTTGCGCGCTCTGCTCCCCGCCGTGTGCCGGCGGCGCGTGGCGGATCTAGGGCGCGGACGGCCACGTGAACGAGCTTCTTGGGCTCCAGGCGGAGAAGCTTAGTTGCCGTACGACGGGTAGCGGGCATGCGGCTCCGGAGCAGCGGGGAAGCGTCGAGACAGGTCCCCTCACTTATAAATAGTCCCGAATAGGGGCGAGCGTGCCAGCAGGGGCTCCCCGCCGTAGGTCTGGCTGGCGATGAGCAGGGTGTATGTCTGGGGTGTGTGGGCCCTTGAGCGCCCGCAGGGCGCGAACGGGCGGCCTGGCGAGATATCGATGTGCACGTGCACCGGCACGTGCACCGATATCTCGCCACTTGCTTGCACGGCTAAGAACGCTGCGAGAATCAGTGCAGGGTGGAAATCCGGCTCATCGTGTGGAAATCTCGTCGGCGGGTGGTGGTACAGGTGGGCTCGCGGCTTGGAAGCCTGCCGAGCCAAGCGGTGTTCTGAGCGTCGGTTTTGTAACTCGGTCCCCGACGAACAACCGGGAATCGTGCGAACCGCACAACAGAATCACAACGCGCGACCCCCTGAACTTGCTCAGGGCGTCGTCGCTTCTGACCCCTTGAGGCTGCAAGAAGCTCCCTACGGCTCGCGATGGGTGAAGGCGTGGCGCAGTGTGGGTGAAAAACTGATAATACGTCTGTCGAAGCCAGAGCTTCCACTTGAGATGGGGGGACGCTTGCCGAAGCGACGCTCGCGACGCCCAGCCGGCCGGCGCACACCCGAGGGAACTGGGATCGCCGAGGTCACGCGAGTCCGCGAGCGGTTCGAGCGTCTGCTCACAGCGGGGGTCGAGATCTTCTCGGAGCATTCCTTGGAGCGCGTGCTCCAGCGGGTCGTCGATGCCGCCCGGGAGGTGGTGGGAGCGCGTTATGCGGCGCTGGGCGTCTTGAGTCCCGACGGCACCTCGCTGGTCCAGTTCGTAACGTCGGGGATCACTCAAGCCGAGCGGGACCGGATCGGGGACCTCCCACGCGGACGTGGCCTGCTCGGCCTCGTGATTCGCGAGCCGGCGCCCATTCGGACCGCGGACATCAACCGTCACGCGCAGCGCTACGGTTTCCCTCCGCACCATCCTCCTATGCGTTCGTTTCTGGGCGTGCCCGTCGTCGCCCGTGGCAAGGTGTTCGGCAATCTCTACCTCACCGAGAAGGTCGGCGTGGACGAGTTCAGCGTGGAAGACGAAGCCATCGCGGTACTGCTCGCTGCGAGTACGGCAGTCGCGGTTGAAAACGCGCGGCTCCACGAGGCGAGCCAGGACCTGTTGGGCCAGGTCCGGGCCATGCAGCGCCAGCGGGACTTGTTCTTCGCGATGATGAACCACGAGCTGCGTAACGCGCTCACCGGCGTCTACGGTTGGGCGGAGCGACTGGTCAAGGGGAAGTCGGCCGAATCGATCGCACAGGCCGCGCGCGAAGTGTACGAGGGCGCAGACCGGACGATCACGCTCCTGAACAACTTCCTCGACCTCACCCGCCTGGACGCGGGGAAAGTACATCCGGTGTGGCGCGAGGTCGATGTACCCAACTCTGTGCACCGCGCGCTCACCGGTGTGCGCCCTGCGGCGGAGGCGAAGGGCGTCGCACTCGACGAGCGCAGTCCCGATGCTCCGCCCCCTCTCCGCACCGACCCCGTTCGGCTCGAGCAAATCCTCGTGAACCTGCTGTCGAACGCCGTGCGGCACAGCCCCGAGGGGGGCATTGTCACCGTCCTGGTTGAGCCTCAGCCAGCCGCGGTGGCATTCCGGGTCAGCGACCACGGACCCGGGATCCCGACGGAGCTGCAGGAGCGGATCTTCGAGCCGTTCGAGCGCTTTGACCCCCATTCGGGAGTTGGGACGGGGCTCGGTCTCCCAGTCTCCCGACGATTGGCCGAGGTGCTCGGCGGACGGTTGACCGTCGAGAGCGTGGTCGGTCGGGGCGCCACGTTTAGCCTCAGCCTTCCCTTGGCACCTCCGTCAGCGTGAAGGTTTCTTCAGGCGTCCTTTGGTCTCGGTTCAACTCCACCCCCTTAGTGTCTGATCATGAAGATTCTCGTCGTTGAGGACGATCGCAAAGTTGCCGGATTCATCGAGCAGGGCTTGCGGGAAGAAGGCTACGCCGTCGACCTCGCGCCGGATGGCGACGAAGCGACGATGCTCGCGCACGTGTACGAGTATGACCTGCTCGTGCTCGATGTGATGCTCCCGAAGAAAACGGGACTGCAGGTCGCCGCCGAGCTGCGGCGCGAGGGGAGCAAGACACCGATCTTGATGCTCACGGCGCGCGACGCGACGGAAGATGTGGTGCGCGGGCTGGACGCTGGCGCAGACGACTATCTCGCCAAGCCGTTCAAGTTCGAGGAGCTGCTCGCCCGTGTGCGGGCGTTAGTCCGCCGCGGTGGCGCCTCACGCACCGAACTGCTGAGCTACGGGCCGGTCCAGGTGGATCGTCTGAAGCACAAAGCCACAGTCAATGGGAAGCGGCTCGATCTCACCCCGAAAGAGTTTCAGCTGCTCGAGCACTTCCTGCTCCGGCCGGAGGACGTGCTCCGCCGGACGGAGCTCCTGGAGAAGGTCTGGGATATGCAGTTCGACCCCGAAAGCAACGTGGTGGACGTGCACGTGGGGAACTTGCGCCGCAAGCTAAAAGACGCGGCCGGCGTGGAGGTGATCCACACCGTGCGCGGGGTGGGGTTCCGGTTGGCGACACCGGATCGGGTGGATTCGTGAAGCGCTCTCTCCGTCGCACGCTCGTTCGCTGTGCCGCCCATTCCTGCGCGGGGACTGCATGACCGACCAGGAGGCGGCCGCCCGGGCGAAAGCCAGCTACGCCCGGTGCTCTGTGGCGCCGGAATTCTTCGACGCGTTCTACCGTCGGTTCTTCACGCTCTGCCCTGCCGCTCGACCCATGTTCGCCAAGACCGACTTCGATCGGCAGCACCGGTTGCTGCGTCACGCCTTCGGCCTGCTGCTGAACTTTCCCGCGCAGCCGGACGGCGAGCCCACGATTCTTTCGCGCGTCGCCGACCGGCACAGCCGGCGAGACCTCGCCATCGATCCCGCGCTCTATCCGCTGTTCATCGACAGCCTGATCGACACCGTGAAGCAATACGACCATGAGTTCACGCCCGCTGTAGAGGGAGCCTGGCGCACGGCGGTCGCGACGGGCGTGGAGTACATGCAATCGAAGTACTGAGGGCACACCCCGCCTCGCGTGAAGATCTCTTCACGCGGCCTTCATGTCTGGCCTTCCCTACGCGTGGCAAACTGTTCCCTGCAGACGGAGTTCCAACTTCGGACCAGGAGCCGTTATGTCACGCCACATCGGGACGGTCTTCCTCATCTGCACTCTGATCACGGGCGCCGCACGCGCTGCCCTCGCCGACCGTCGCGCCGGAGACCGCGAGCGAGAAAACACGGCTAGGGCGCTGCGGGTCTACGCCACGCGCTACGCTGTCTCTGACGTCACGCCAACCTACGCACGCCAGACCGGCCTGGCGTGCAGCGCCTGCCACACCCATTTCCCGGAGCTCACACCCACGGGGCGGGCCTTCAAGCTCAACGGCTACGTGTTCCGCAGGAGTGAGTCCCTCGAGGGCAAGAACCCCGAGGGCCAACAGAGCCTGTTGCTCAACCTGGTGGCGCCGGTGTCGTTGATGTTCCAGACATCGTACACCAGCACGAAGAAGGCGCTGCCCGGCACGCAGAATGGCACGGTGCTTTTCCCGGACCAGCTGAGCCTCTTTACCGGGGGCGAGATCACTCCGCACGTGGGTGGTTTCCTGCAAGTCACCTTTGATCCGCAGAGCGGTCAGTTGGGGGTCGACAACGCGGACTTCCGCTTCGCGACCCATGCGACCCTCCTATCCAAGCGTACCGCGCTCGGCCTGAGCGTGAACAACAACCCGACCGTCCAGGACATTTGGAACAGCACGCCTGCCTGGAGCTTCCCCTATGGCAGCTCGGCCGCCGCTCCGACACCGGCCGCCGCGACGCTCGTCGATGGTACGCTGGCCCAGCAGGTGGCGGGGCTGACGGCGTACGCGATGTGGAACGATCGAGTCTACGGGGAAGTCGGCGCCTACCGCTCCGCACCGCTCGGGGTCCAGCGCCCGCTCGACGCGACCGCTACGGGTGTGATCCAAGGCGCCGCACCGTACTGGCGGGTCGCGTTCCCGAACGTGTGGGGCCAGAACTATCTGTCGGTTGGGACCTACGGCATGGCGGCGAGCGTCTTCCCCGCCGGCGTCGTGGGGCCGACCAATCGATTCACCGATTTTGCGGTGGACCTCGCGTACATGCACTCGTTCGGGTCGAACAGCGTCACTCTTGACGGGACCTGGATCCACGAGAAGCAGACTTGGACCGCCGGGGGCGCGGCGAACCCCACGAACACGCTTCGCACGTTCCGGATGGCCGCCATGTACCACATCGGTCAGCGGTACGCGTTCACTGTCGCGCCGTTCGTCACCACGGGCACGAGCGACGACCTGCTCTACGCCCCGGCGCCCGTGGTGGGGAGTCGTACCGGCAGCCCCAAGAATGACGGCCTCGTTGCCGAGGTCGACGTCATGCCCTGGCAGAATCTGCGGCTGCAATTCCAGTACGTTGCGTATGATCAGTTCAACGGCAGCTCGCGCGATTACGATGGGTTCGGGCGCCGAGCGAGCGACAACAACACGCTGTACATCCTGACGTGGCTGCTGTACTAGCGGCGAGCGTCGTCCTCATAAAGAGAGAGACTGTCCCTATGCGGCGGCCCATGCGGTGGACGATGCGAGTGCGACGCGGGCTCCTCCTGGCTGGCACCCTCCTCCTCGGGGCGGTCGGCGCTCGAGCGCAGAGCGCGAAAAGCGGCAAGATCGATCCAACCTGGCTCCGCGCCGATGCCGCAAGTAAGACCGCCGAGTTCAAGCTCGTCGCGGGCCTCACAGAGGCAAATGGTGGCATGAACTTCAACGGGTTCGGCCGGGGCGGCCTGGTGCTGACGGTGCCGCGGGGGTGGAACGTGGTGTTTCATTTCAAGAACGAGGACCCGAACCTGCCCCACTCGGTAGAAGTGATCGCTGATGCGGAAGTGATCCCCGTCGGTCCCGTGCCACCGGCGTTCGAACACGCCACGACCGGGCGGATCGAACAGGGCTTCCCGACTGGGCAGGGCACCGATGTCCGGTTCGTGCCGGGGAAGGCCGGATCCTTCCTCATCTTCTGCGCCGTGCCCGGTCATGGTGTCGCTGGGATGTGGATCCGGCTCGCGGTCTCCGACGCTGTCGACAAACCCGCGCTCGCGACTGCCCCCGAGCGGTAGCCGAATTTTACGCAGGGTTCACTGTTAGCCTTGTCGTGGAGGGTCCAAACTGGAGTGCCAGGGCGGACCTTTCTCGCCGGCGCCGGTAGGCGCTCGAACCGCGCAAGTCC
>VBKJ01000004.1 GCA_005879795.1 Deltaproteobacteria bacterium | reverse complement strand
TCCGCCAGCAGCAGCCCCGGCTTCGCGTCCGCGCTCGCCACCAGGTGGCCGCAGTAGTGGATCAAGTCGAAGCGCTCGCCCAGGTACGCGGTGACGGCGTCGAAGGTGGCGAGACGGCCGGTGACGCACTCGATGTCCGCGAGGGGCTCGAGGGCCTCGCAGATCGCCTCCACCTCCAGACCCACGAAGCGCAGGTCGCCGCGCGGGTCCGAGCCGATGACGAGCGCTCGCGGGCGGGGGCGGAGCCGAGGGCTGGTGGCCGCCGGCAGCGGCCGGTCCATGACCAGCCGCTTACCGAGGCCGTAGCGCAGGCCCCAGAACTCCTCGTCGTCGTGGAGCAGCTCCCATGGCATCCCGTAGAGCGCGGTGCTGATGAGCAGCGGCCCGTGCACGGCGCGCAGCCGCGGGCGCAGGCGCGACGGCACGAGCGTGCGGTAGAGTACGGCGCCGCGCGCTCGGGCCTCGTCGGGGAAGCCGGCGCTCTCGGCGCCGCGCAGCAGCGCGTCGGCGCTCTGCTCCAGCGCGCGCAACGTGTCCTCGCCGAGCGGGTGCCGCACCTCCTCCAGCAGCGGCTCGGCGAGATCCTGCTCGGGCACGTCCAGGCGAAAGCGCAGCCCGCCCGCCGACCACTCGACGGAGAGCGTCGGCACGAACCTCATGCGTGGCCTGGCGGCACGCGCCCGGCCCGGGACGCGTGCCGCGACCCGGGAGAGCGACGGAGGGGTCTCAGGCCGGCATCGTCGCGCACGAGCGTCGTCTCGGTGCAGCGCACCTAGCATCGCGGAGCGCGCGGGTCCACGCCGCGGGAGACCGGCCGCGGCGGTGGCGGCGCTCACGCGGACGATTCGATGTCGAAGCGGAGCCGGAAGCGGCGAGCTCTCTGCTTGTCCTCGATCTCCAGCACGTACTGGCCAGGCGTGAGGCCCTTCACGACCACCATAGCGGCGCCCCGCACGCTGTACCGGCCAACCAGCTCGAGGCCTTCTCCCCGTATCTCCCGTACGTGCACCGAGAGACGAGGCGGCTCATCTCCCGAGACGCGCAGCGCCATCCCGACGCGCTCGGGGCCGTGCGGCTGGATGCTCAACTCGGCCAACAGGGGCGATTCCGGCAGCGGGAACTCCGCCTTCTGCCCGAGCGCCGGCGCTTCCTTCTTCGGTTCCTTCTTCCGCGGCGGCGGTCCTCGCAACGCCGCCGCCGGCACGACCAGGGGGGAAACCAGGAACCCCTCCGGCACGGCCGTGAAGACGGCGCCCGCGCGGCGGAGCTGGATCACCGCCCTGCCCACCGCCTCACAAATCGTCTCCCCGGCCCGCGCCGCCACCTCCGTCCAGCGCGCCGCGGCCGGTGCGACGAGCGGTGGCCCGAGCTCGCCCTGGGCCGCCGCTCGCTCGACGCTCAGCACCTCGGCCAGGCGATCCCGGCAGGCATGACACCACCCGAGATGGCGCGCCACGTGGGGGTGCCTCCTCCTGATTTCCTCGGCCGTCAGCCCCGCCAGCAGATACATCTCCTCCTGGACGGGACTGCAGCCGAAGAGCGCGCCCATGCGCTCGGCGCCGGGCGGCGATTCGCCCGTGGCCAGCTCGTGGAGGAGGCTCAGGACGGCCCAGCAGTCGGAGCAGCGACCAACGTGCTCCTCGGCTTCCCGACGCTCGCGCGCCGCCGGTGCCGGGTCCCTGGCCCGACCCCGTGGGGAGCCGAGCAGGATCGCCATGCTCTCCCGGTGATTCACGGCCACATCTCTATGACGACCCGCCGACCCCAGTTGTGGCGGCGGGCGACCTGCGGGGCCTCATTCCTCGTCCCCGAAGGCGATACGCAGCGCCCTGCGGATGCGCTTCAGCTGCCCCGCCACGCCGTCCCGGGTGAGGTTCTGCCGCAGCGCGATGTCTTTCTCGGGCATATCCTCGACGAACTTCATCCGGGCGACGTCCAGCTTCTCGGCACACCGCGCCACGATCTCGAGACGCTCGCGGTAGGCGGTCATCTCCTCCGGGGTGGGGCGATCCACGGGCAGCCCGTCCCGCAGCATCTCCTCCGGATCCTGGTCGGGGGATGCGAGGTACGCCCGTCGGGCTCGGTGACGGCCGCTCTCGCGGGCGAGGTCGAGAACCGTGTGGACGAAGAGGCTGCGGGCCCAGGACTCGAGGCGGGTGACGTCCTTCAGCCCGTCCAGCTTCTCTCTGGAAATGAGCTTCACGAGGGCGCTCTGGACCGCGTCCTCGAGGTCGTCGTGCAGCTCGGGATAGCGCTGGCGGGCGAGCGCGAGCCACTGCCGCCGGAACGCCTCCAGCACCTCGCCGAGCAATGGGTCGGGCGACGCGGACCCCGCGGAGCGGAGGATCGTGAGGATCGCTTCTGGCCGCCCGTCCAGCACGTGGGGCCCGCGCGAGGATGCCCCAGGGGCGAGCGGAGCGTCAAGGCGAGCGGCAACCCGTGAGGAGCGCATGACACAGAGAGCCTGCGCGGTGCGTCTCTGGGGCACTGTGGGGTTGACGGGCGCTCCGGCGCCGCCGTACAGCTCTCGCGTCGGTGCGTTGCTGACGACGCGCCGAGGAGCGAGAGCAACGCGCGTGAATCCGTCCATATGAACGCTCCCGGTCGCCTTCGCGGCCTGCTCGTCCTGGGGGCGCTCACGCTCGCGATCCCGCCCGCCGCTTCGGGCGCCACGATCCGCGGCGGCGAGACGATCCTGGGTGTGGTGTCCGCCACTGCTCACATCGCCACGGTGCCCACCCTCAGCACCATGACCCTCGCCATCCCGACCACCACGCAGCCCGTCGTCACCACCACCACGTCGTTGACGTCCACCACCCTTCCGGCCACGATGGCGCCCCTCTTCGAGCTCGCCCTGACGCTGCGGCCGCCCGAGACAGCGTCGTCGGTTCCCGAGCAGATGGGCGCGGCTCTCGCCGCCGGCGGCGACACGTTCCTCATCGGCGCGCCCCGTGACGGGAGCGCAGCGCCCGACGCCGGGATCGTCTACGTGGTCAGCGCGTCGAGCCCGACGTTCGGCCGCCTGCTTCGCGTCCTGCGCAAGCCGGGGACGCCCGCCGCGCGCGACGCCTTCGGTGCCGCGGTGGCGGCCGTCGGTGACAGCGTGCTGGTCGGCGCGCCCGGAGATGACACAGCGGCGCCCGGAGGCGGAGCGGCCTTCGTCTTCGGTCCCACGGACACTCCCCCCCTGCCCCTCCTTCCGCCGAGACCCGCAGCGGACGGCGCCTTCGGCGCCGCGGTCGCCGATCTGGCCGGCGACCTCCTGGTCGGCGCGCCCGGGACGGGCACGGTCCACCTCTTCCGCGGCGGGACGGGCGAGCCGCTGCGGACCTTCGAGAGCCCCGGGGGAGCTGGCCGGTTCGGTTCCGCGATCGCGGCAGTGGGCGCGAACGTCCTCGTCGGTGCGCCTGGAACCAGTGACAGCCCCGGGAAGGCCTTCCTCTTCGCAGGCGGCACCGGGAGGCTCCTGCTCACACTCACGAATCCGCACGCGACGGACGGGGACCAGTTCGGCTTTGCGGTGGCGGCCGCGGGAAACCGCCTCCTGGTCGGTGCACCCGGGAATCATCGGGGTGAGGGCGTCGTCTTCCTCCTGCGCGCCGATACTGGCGCGCCGATCCGGATCTTCGCGAAGCCGACGCCACGCGCAGGCGACCGCTTCGGAGCCTCGATCGCCGTCACCGAGGCGGGCCTCGTGGTCGGTGCCCCATTTGACGGCGAGCTGGCGGCGGCGGGCGGCGCGGCCTACCTGTTCGATCTGGAGACGGGAGAGCTTCGCGGCGTGCTCCGCAAGGACGGGTCCCGGCCCGACGATCTCTTCGGTACGGCGCTGGCCGGGCTCGGCGCCCGCGTGCTCGTCGGCGTTCCCGGCGACGACGCCGGTGTCGTCAACGGCGGTGCGGCCTACGTCTTCTCCGGCTCGACGCTCGAGGCGGTGTTCCGCAAGCGACTCTCGGCCGCCGCCTTCGGTGCCTCGGTCGCAGCCGTCGGCGCCGACGTCCTGGTCGGCGCGCCGGGCGGCGGGAGCGGCGCGGGAACGGTCAGCCGGTTCGACGGCTCGAGCGGCGCGGTCCTGGCCACCCTCGAGGGCCCGGCCCCGGGTACCCCGGGCTTCGGGTTCTCGGTCGCGGCACTCGGCCGCAACGTCTTCGTCGGGGCTCCCTTCCTGGCGGCTGCCGAGGGAGCTCAAGTCGGCGCGGTATACCGCTTCGAGGGCACGGCGCTCACCCGCGTCCTCGCCAATCCAAGACCCGTCGGCGGCGATCAGTTCGGCTTCTCCATCGCCACGGTGGGCGCTGATGTCTTGGTCGGGGTTCCTCTCGCCGGCGCGCGGGACGAGGGCGTGGCCTACCTCCTCGACGGCCGCACCGGCGCGCTGCGCGTCATCTTCCAGAAGGCGATCCCGGTGACGGGAGACTTCTTCGGCGCGGCCGTCGCGGCCCAGGGTGACGAGGTGCTGGTCGGCACACCCCTGGACAGCGAGGCAGCCCCGAACGCCGGCGCGGCTTACCTCTTCCTTCGCAACACGGCAACGCTCGAGCGCATCTTCCAGAGCCCGGCCCCCGCTGCCGGCGACCTGTTCGGCGCCGCGGTGGCGCTCGCGGGCCGCAGAGTCGTCATCGGTGCGCCCGGCGCTGCCGTGGGGGCGACCCAAGCCGGCGCGGTCTACGTCTTCGACCGGGCGAGCGGGAATCTGCTCGTCGCGATCCAGAACCCGACGCCCGACCCGGGCGACGAGTTCGGCAGCGCCGTCACCACCGTGGGGGAGAACGTGCTCGTCGGCGCCCAGCTCGACGACACCACAGGGCCCGATGCCGGGACGGCCTACCTGTTCGACGGAAACACGGGGAGGCTACTCCAGACGCTCCTGAATCCGGCCCAGGGGGCCTTCGACCGCTTCGGGCTCACGGTGGCCGCCGGCCCCGGCAGCCTGCTCGTCGGTGCCCCCGGCCCCTCACGCGTCTATGTCTTCCAGCCGACCGGCAAGGCCTCCCCGAGGCTGCGCGCGGAGATCATCGGGGTATCCGATGGCAGCGCCCGGTGCGGCAACGGCATAGTCGAGCCTGGCGAGGAGTGTGACGACGGGAACACGGTGGACACCGACGATTGCCGGTCGAACTGCACGCGCCCGCTCTGCTGCGCCCTCGATCCACTGCAGCAGGAGCGGTGCGACGACAACGACCCCTGCACGGACGATTCGTTCGACCCCACGACCGGCTGCACCCATATCCCGAACGGCCGCTGCTGCCAGAGCGACGCGGACTGCGGGTCGGGGAAGTGTCGCGTGTGCGACGGATGCTTCCTCTATCCGTGGGACTGTTGCGCCCGGGGGTCGACGTGCCTGGCGCTTGCCCCGGAGTGCAGCGGCACCAAGTGCCTCGCGGGCGCCTACTGCCGGTGTCAGGGAGATCTCGAGTGTCCCGGCGAGGCGGTTCCCTCGCCGACGCGAACCCTGTTCACTGCCGCCTGTGACCAGGTGAGGCTCGGGGGGAGCGTGGCGCCCGCCGAGACGCCCTCCCGGCGGGAGGAGCTCCGGGCGGCGAAGAGCCACGCGCGCGCGGCACGCCGCATGATGAGGAAGGCGGCGAGGGTCACGCGCAAGATGATGACACGTGGCAGCGTCTCGAGGCGCTGTGGAAGCACCCTCCTCGCCAGGATCAAGAGCGTCAAGACGGCCATCCCACGCGGGAGGGAGCTGCGCTGCGTGCTCACGCAGTGAGGCGAGCGGCCGCGGGGAGCGGACTCCCCGGGCTGCAGGCACGCCGCCTCGGCCAAGGGCGCGGGGCCATGTCAGCCGGAATCTCGACCGGAGGAGGGGCGTGAGCACCCCCGCTGCGGAGCGCGCGTCGGCGCCATTCGCCCGGGGCCACGAGGCGGCGGAGCGCGACCAGCACGGCGCCTTCGCGAGTCATCTCATCCGAGAGCAGGTCACCGCAGCGCAGGCGCACGAACACTCCCGGCAGCTCCTCCACCGTCCAGCCGTCGCGTTCGAGGAAGTCCCGCGCGATCCGGAAATCGTGGGTCGACACTCGGACGCCCCCGGCGCGGAGCCAGGCGTCGGCCATGCGGGCGGCTGCCAGCTCGAAGCGTGACCTGACCTCGGGAGGTCGCGTCTCCACGGCCTCTCCTCTTCGACCGACCGTGGGGGCGGGGGCCGCGGGCTGCGAACGCGTCATTCCGCGTTGGTTGGACCCGGGCCCGGCAAGAAGTGCTCGCCGAGACCACGCTGACGGGCAAGCTCCTGGACGGCGCGCCACGAGAGCGGGCTCGGCTCACGGTGTGCGTTCTCCCAGCGGCTCACGGTCGAGAAGGCCACCCCGACAGCGGCCGCGAGCTGCTCCTGGGTCATGCCCAGGCGCCGTCGCAGCGCGCGGACGAGGTTCCCTGCGCTGTCGTTCACTTCGCGCCCCTCATGGCACTCTGACGTAGCCAGCGCCTGCGATGTGTCGCCGGTGGTGGTCGCACCGGTCGCGCGGATGTCCTCGGGCCTCGGTCGATCCCGGGAGTGGAAATCGCCTGCCACGACCGCCCCGTCCGCCGCGTAACTGAACCACCGCTTCATGTCCGCCAATATCCGGGTGCAGGTCCCCCGCCGGCGCGCTGAGCGGGCGGCGCGACCCGCTCAGAACTGATACGTCAGGCGGAGGCTGGTTTCGGACCGCCCCGCGAGCAGCCCTCCGATCCCCCAGCTCTCGAAGATGGGCGTGCTGTGACCGCGCGGAGTGATGAAGTA
>VBKJ01000003.1 GCA_005879795.1 Deltaproteobacteria bacterium | reverse complement strand
ACCCAGATCGGCGGCGCGAGCGACCCGCAGATGATGCGGTCGCCGGCGCAGAGCCGCTCGCCGAAGGCGGCAAGCCAGTCCGCGACGTGGCGCACCACCGCGGCGAGATCGCCGGCCGCGGCCGCCGCCTCCACGCTGGCGACCTCGTCGCCGTTGCGGAACGCGCGCGCGGTCACGCCCGCGAGCGCGCCGCCGGCCCGCTCGGTCCGGGGCGGCCCGAGCACCGCCGCGCGATGGAAGACGTTGGCGGCCAGGATCGCCTCCAGGTCGTCCAGGGGCCCGTCGATGTCGACCAGCTCGATCGCCGCGCCGAGCGCGGCGATCGCGGCGCGCGCCGCGTCTCCGCCGGCGCCCGCCGGGACGTCCCGCCCGAGGTGGACCGCGACCTCCGGCTCGGCGCTCACCAGGCGGGAGCCGGCGAGCGAGTGGCTCGTCCCGGGCGCGAGCACGGTCGCCTGCGTGAGATGGCCGACCACCGTGCCGTCGAGGCCGAGCTGCCGCTGCGCCGCCGGTGAGTTGAAGCCGATCTTCCACCCGACCCGCGCCGCGCCGCCCGCGATCCGGCGCCGCCAGCGGGCGAGCTGGGCCTGCATGCCGCGCACGACGCGTGGATCGGTCACCACGAGCGGCCCGAGGGTAGCCAGCCGGGCGGCGAAGTGCTACCGACCCCGCTCATGGACCTCTCCTACACCCCCGAGGAGCTGGCCTTCCAGCGCGAGGTCCGGGCCTGGCTCAGGCGCAACGTCCCCGGGCGCCAGCGCGACGAGCGCCCGGTCGAGTTCGGCGACCCGCGCCGCATCGCCGCGGCCAAGGCCTGGCAGCGGAAGGTCCACGCGGCCGGCTACCTGGCGCTCGCCTGGCCGCGCGACTGGGGCGGCCAGGGCGCCGACATCATGCGCCAGACGATCGTCAACGACGAGATGGTGCGCGCGCGGGCCCCGGGGCTGATCGGCCTCCTCGGCATCTCGATGGTCGGCCCGACGCTCATCCAGCACGGCACCGAGGAGCAGCGGCGCCGCCACCTCCCCAAGATCCTGACCGCCGAGGAGATCTGGTGCCAGGGCTACTCGGAGCCGGGGGCGGGCTCGGACCTGGCCTCGCTGCGCACGCGCGCGGAGCTCCGCGGCGACGAGTTCGTCGTGAACGGGCAGAAGGTGTGGACGTCGAACGCGCAGTACGCCGACTGGATGTTCTGCCTCGTGCGCACCGATCCCGACGCGTCCAGGCACGCCGGCATCTCCTACATCCTGATCGACATGAGGACGCCCGGCATCACGGTGCGCCCGCTCGTGCAGATGACGGGCGACGCCGGCTTCAACGAGGTCTTCCTCGAGGACGTCCGCGTGCCGCGCGCGAACCTGGTCGGCCAGCTGAACGCCGGCTGGCAGGTGGCGAACGCCACCCTCGCCCACGAGCGCAACATGCTGGGCTCGACCACGCGCACGCAGCAGACGTTCCAGAAGCTCGTGCGCCTCGCGCGCACCCACCGCCGGAACGGCGGCCCCGCGAGCGAGGATCCCGTCGTCCGCCAGCGTCTCGCCGACCTCGCCATCCGCGTCGAGACGATGAGGCTCGAGGCCTACCGCCAGCTGACCGACGCGCTCCACGGCCGGCCGCCCGGCATCTCGGCGTCGATCAACAAGCTGGTGACGACCGAGCTGAACCACGACATCGCGCGTGCGGCGCTCGACGTCCTGGGCTCCTACGGGCCGCTCCACAAGCGCGACCCCCGCGCGCGCGACGGCGGCGTGTGGCCGAGCGACTTCATGTACTCCCTCGGCCTGATCATCGGCGGCGGCACCTCGCAGATCCAGAAGAACATCATCGCCGAGCGCGGGCTCGGCATGCCGCGCGAGGCCCGCGGCATACGATGAGGCGTGGTATTTGATCGACTTCGGCCTCACTGAGGACCAGGAGGCCCTCCAACGCGCGGCGCGCGAGTTCCTGGCGCGCGAGTGCCCGCCGGCGCTCGTGCGCGAGACCGCGAAGACGCCCGACGGCGTGCCGCGCGCGCTCTACGCCAGGATGGCCGAGCTCGGCTGGATGGGGCTCGTCGTGCCGGAGAAGGAGGGTGGGCTCGGGCTCTCGATGCTCGACCTGGCGCTCGTGCTGGAGGAGCTCGGGCGCGCGGCCGCGCCGGGGCCCTTCCTGCCGACGCAGCTCGTGATCCACGCGCTGCTGCGCGCCGGCGCGGGGGCAGAGCGCAAGGCGTGGCTGCCGCGCCTGGTCGCGGGCGAGTGCTTCGCCGCCCTCGCCTACCTGGAGGATAGCGACCGCCACGACGCGGAGGGGATCACGCTACCCGCGCGCCGCACGCGCGACGGCTGGCGGCTCGGCGGGACGAAGCTCTTCGTCATGGGCGCGCCGGGCGCCGAGCTGCTGCTCGTCGCCGCGCGCACCGGGCGGAAGGATGTGTCGCTCTTCCTGGTGGAGACGAGCGCGCCCGGTGTGCGTGTGCGGCGCGACGAGACCATCGACCTCACGCGCCGCGTGGGCGAGGTCAGCCTGCGCGACGTCGGCGTCGAGCGCAGCGCGCTCGTCGGCCGCGAGGGCGCCGGCTGGCCGCTCCTCGCCCGGCTCCTCGATCTCGGCGCGATCGGTCTCGCCGCCGACAGCCTGGGCGGCGCCGCGCGCGCGCTCGAGATGGCGGTCGAGTACTCGAAGGTGCGCCAGCAGTTCGGCCGGCCCATCGGCTCCTTCCAGGCGCTCAAGCACATGGCCGCCGAGACGGTGTCGGAGGTGGAGCCTGCGCGCTCGCTCGTCTGGTACGCGGCCTACGCGTTCGACCACCGCCCGCGCGAGGCGGCGCGCGCAGCCGCGATCGCCAAGGCACGGCTGGGCGAGGTCTACAGCCGCACGGTCAACCGCTCGGTGCAGATGCACGGCGGGATCGGCTTCACTTGGGAGCACGACCTGCACCTCTGGTTCAAGCGCGCGCGCTGGAACGAGGTGGCGTTCGGGGACCCCGCGTACCACCGCGAGCGGCTGGCGACGATGGACGGGTACTGACCGCCCTGGCGCATCACCTGCTCGACCTGCTCGCCTTCACGGCGATCGTGGTGGGGCCGCTGCCGTTCTGCCTGACGCTTCCCCCGATCGAGCCCAGATCCGCGGCGCGGGTGCTGCTGGCGGTCCTGGTGACGTGGTGCCTCTTCCAGGCGTGCGTCGGGCTGGCGCTGGGAGCGGCGGGATGGCTCAGCCTCGGCGGCGTGCTGCCCTGCGAGGCGACCGCGTTCTTCCTCGGGCTTGCCGTGCCCGCGGCACGCCGCCGTCTCGCGCTCTTCCGTATCCCACCCCCCCGTTTCATCTGGCCCGAGCATGCGCTCGTCTTCGCGTTCGGCGTGCTCGGGCTCACGCTTCTCATCCGCCTCGCCACGACGCCCATCACCGACCACGACTCGCTCGCCTACCACCTTCCCGCCATGGCCAGGTGGTACCAGGCGCACGCCCTGGTGACGCCCGGGCCCGTCGGGGCGAGCCGTTATGCGGCCCAGGTCGGGCGCTACCCGTTCGACTGGGAGGTCCTGTGCACGCTCTTCCTGCTGCCGTTCCGCGAGGACTTCCTGGTCGCCTTTCCGAACCTGATTGCCTGGCTGATCTTCGGCCTCGCAACGTACCTCGTCGCCGTCGAGCTCGGCGCACAGCGCATCCACGCGCTGACGGCCGCATTTCTTCTGCTGGCCATGCCGATCACGCGCAAGCACGTCGATACGATGCACGTCGACCTGCCGCTCGGGGCGTTCTTCATGGCGGGCCTGTACTTCGCGTTCGCATGCGAGACCACGCGGTCGCCGGCTGCGGTGGCCTTCTGCCTGGCAGCGGTGGGCATGGTCGCCGGCATCAAGATCCCCGGCCTCATCTACGCGGCGCTGCTGCTCGCCGCCCTGACCATCGTGAGGATGAGAGCACCCCGCCCCGCGCGCGCCATCGACGGGACGACGGTCACGCTCGCCGCCGCGGGTCTCCTCGTCGGCGCATTCTGGTACGGGAGGAATCTGGCCGAGGTGGGGAATCCGCTCGGCTTCGTCCGTGTGGCGGTGGGCCGGTTCGACCTCCTCCCGGGCTTCATCGAGCCGGCATGGCTGCGGCGCACGAGCCTCGCGTCCGTCCTCGACCCGACGAGTGCCCGGCACTGGAGGATCCTGGCGGGCGCGGTGTGGGAGCAGCTGCGTCTCCCCTTCGTCATCCTCGTGGCCTTCGCCCTGGCGCTGGTCGTACCGCGGGCGCGGGCCGAGGGGCCTGCCCGGAGCTCCCATCTCCGGATACTGCTCGGTCTTGCGGCGCTGACCGCGGCCGCATACTGCACCACGCCCTTCAGCGGCGCCAACGGAGCGCCGCCCGGCTTGAGCGCGTGGACCGGGCAGGCCTTCCGCTACGCGTTTCCGTTCCTCGGGGTGCTGGCCGTTCTGAGCGCCCTCGGCGCGAGCAGGCTCCCCGCCCGCGGTGTGGGCGTCGGCATCGTCCTCGGCCTTGCCGCCGTGGTCGCGGCGATGACGAGCGCGGTCATGGCCTGTGCCGCAACCATCGCGCTCGCCGGAATCGCATCGGTTGCCGCGGTTCGTCGTACCCCGCATCCGATGACCTCGACCGTCGCCTGCGGGCTCCTCTGCGTGGCGGTCGCTGCGGGGACGTTCTGGATGCGAGCCCGCCGCGACGTCGAGCGAGCGCGGGCGTACGGAGGCGCCCCGGAGTTCATCGCCACCCACCTCCGCCCAGGCGAGACCGTCGGGTACATCTTCAGCCCTCGCAGCTACGTCTTCTACGGCAAGCACTTCACCAACAGGGTGGTCTACGTTCCCGCGCAGGCGGGCAATCCGGAGGGATGGATCGACGAACTCCGGGGGCGGCGAGTGGGTCTCCTCGCCGTCGGTCCGGTGCGCGAGGAGTGGCGGAACCGCAGCGAGATCGCGTGGCTGTCCGCGCCCGGCGGGCACTTCGTGCGCGTCTTCGGCACGGATCCGCGGAGCGGGCCGGTCGTCTACCGCCTGCGCTGACTGGTGTCGCGGCGTCTCGAAGCGCGCTTCACCGACCGTCAGCCCGGGCGGCAAGCGGGGCTCGGGAAGTCGTGTTGACGCCCAACGTGCCCGGGGCTACGCAGATTAGCCAGAGATTAGTCATGGAGCCCCAAGCGCTTGGCTCTCGCCCGCGCGCGGACGCGAAGGCCATCCGCGCGCTCGAAGCGGTCACCGACACCGCGCTCGCACACCTCGGCCTCGACCAGCTCCTCGACGAGCTCCTCGTCCGCGTGCGCGCGCTCCTGGGCACCGACACCGCGGCCATCCTGCTCCTGGAGGGCCGCGAGCTCGTGGCGCGCGCGGCCAAGGGCCTCGAGCAGGAGGTCGAGCGGAGGGTTCGCATCCCGGTGGGCGTCGGCTTCGCCGGCCGCGTCGCGGCGGAGAAGCGGCCCATCTTCGTCGAGGACGTGGATCGGGCGAAGGTCGTGAATCCGATCCTGCGCGAGAAGGGCATCCGCTCGCTCCTCGGCGTGCCGATCCTCTTCGAGGGCCGGGTGATCGGCGTGCTCCACGTGGGCGCGCTCCAGCGCCGGCAGTTCAATCGCAGCGACGCCCAGCTCCTCCAGGTCGTCGCCGACCGGATGGGGCTCGGAATCGAGTATGCGCGGCTGTACCGCAGGGCGGAAGAGTCGAACCGCCTGAAGGACGAGTTCCTCGCCACCCTCTCGCACGAGCTGCGTACCCCGCTCACTCCGATCCTCGCGTGGGTGATCCAGCTCAGGCGGGGCACGCTCGATCCCACCCGTGCGGCACACGCCCTCGAGGCGATCGAGCGCAACGCGAGGGCGCAGGCGCGCCTGGTCGACGACCTGCTCGAGGTGTCGCGCATCATCAGCGGGAAGATGCGCCTCGACCTGAAGCCGGTGCGGCTCGCCGAGGTGATCGACGCGGCGATCGACGCCGTGCGGCCCGCGGCCGTGGTCAAGAACATCCGCGTCGTGAAGGGGTTCCATCGGGGGGTCCTTCCGATCCTGGGCGACGGACAGCGTCTTCAGCAGGTGGTGTGGAACCTCCTCTCGAACGCGATCAAGTTCACGCCCGAGAACGGGCGCGTCGAGGTGTGGCTCCGGCCCGCCCAGACGCACCTCGAGCTCTCGGTCCGCGACACGGGCAAGGGCATCCCGCCCGGCTTCCTCCCCCACGTCTTCGAGCGCTTCCGGCAGGCCCAGGCCCCGATCACGGGGGGGCCCGGCGGCCTGGGCCTCGGCCTCGCGATCGTCCGCCACATCGTCGAGCTGCACGGGGGCAGCGTGCACGCGGAGAGCGCGGGCCAGGGTAAAGGCGCCACCTTCACGGTGCGGCTGCCGCTCCGGGTCGCGCCCCAACCGGCGAGCTCGCCCGGGGCGCCACCGCCCGCCCCGGAGACACCCCGGCTCGCTGGCCTCCGCGTCCTCGTGGTCGACGACGAGCGGGACACGTGCGAGGTTCTCGAGGCGGTCCTGCGGCGGGGCGGTGCCGAGGTCCGGGCATGCCAGTCGGCCGCCGCGGCGCTCGCCGCACTCGAGGGCTGGTGGCCGGACGTCCTCGTGTGCGACATCGGCATGCCCGGCGAGGACGGCTACGCGCTCATGCGGAAGATCCGCACGCGCGGCACGCCGCCGGGGCGCCCGCTCGCCGCCGTGGCGCTGACCGCGTATGCCCGCTTCGAGGACCGGCAGCAGGCGCTCGCGGCGGGCTTCCAGAGGCACGTCCCCAAGCCGTTCGACACCGAGGAGCTGGTCACGACCGTGGCGAGCCTCGGGCGAGGGACGGCACCGAACTGATCACCGGGGTCCCGGCGCCTCGGGCGGGCTGCACTGGCCGGCCGGCCCCTCCCGTGGGAGGCGCAGCACGAACGTCGTCCCGCCGCCGTCGCGGCTCTCGGCCGTGATCGCGCCGCCGTGCGCCTCGGCGAACTCGCGCGCGATGGCGAGGCCCAGGCCCGAGCCGTGCTCCTTCGTCGTGAAGAACGGCGTGAAGATCGCGGCGCGGTCGGCCGCGGGGATGCCCGGGCCACGGTCGGTGACGGCGATCTCCGCCGCGCCGTCGGCGAGCGCGCCGCGCACCACCACGTCGGCCCCGGGCGGCGAGGCCTCGATCGCGTTCCGGAGCACGTTCACCACCGCCTGCTTCACCTTGAGCTTGTCGAGCCGCGCGGTCGCGTCCGGCGCACGTCGTGCAGACGGTGCTCGTAGAGGTTCAGGCGCAGGTCGCGGCTGAAGACGAGCAGGTCTTCCAGCACGCGGTTCACGCCGCCGAGCGCGTCCTCGATGGCGGCGGCGTTTGCCTTCGCCTGCGCGACCGCGGCCGCCGGGTCGCCCTCGGGCTCCGTGTGCCGGATCAGGTCGGCGTAGATGCCGATCACGCCCAGCTGCTGGAGGATCTGGTGCGAGATGACCGACGACATCTTGCCGATCGCCGAGAGCCGCTCGCGGTGCTCGAGCTCGCGGTTGAGCGCCTCGAGCCGCCGGTTTTGCTCCTCGACGGCGACCCGCCGCTCCGTGAGCCGCTTCAGCATGACGTGGAGCCCCAGCGCGGCGAGCGACCACACCGCCGCGCCGGCGAGGCCGTGCGTCGCATAG
>VBKJ01000002.1 GCA_005879795.1 Deltaproteobacteria bacterium | reverse complement strand
GGCGCCGACGACGACCGCATCCGCGCGGCGCTCGCCCGACAGGCGGCGCGCCGGCGCCGGCAAGGGCAGGAGCCGATGCCATCCGCACATCGAGTCGTCGGAAGGGAGGGCGCGGGTGCGGATGGCTTGCGCCACGGAGCCGGGATCATACCGACCGCCGGATCTTTGTCACCGCGTCATGCCTCGTGGTAGGCGAACGGCGGAGGAACCGTCGCTGGGCGCCGGGGTTCGCTGGTCGCCTTCTCGGCCGCGCTGCTCGCGTCGGTAACCGGGGCGCGTGCGGACCGCTGCGCCGACGCACGCTATGTGGTGACGTCGGCGGGCGGGCTCCTGGGGGCCGGAGAGCCCGAGATGCTCGTCCTGCGGGGCAGGATCCTCGAGCTGAGCCCGGCTTGCCCGCCGGGGCGGGTGCGGCGGACTGCGACGGCGCGAGGGACGAGGCTCGTCGCGACCCTCCTCCACTGCCCGCGAGGGAGCGCCCGGCTCCACGTGCAGGCGACGATCGCGCCCGGCTGCCAGCTCATGCGCGGGACGGCGCGCGTCCGCGGGACGCGCCGCGCCTTCCGGGCGGCCCGTTCGACATGCGGCGACGGCCGCCTCGATGCGGGCGGCGGCGAACGCTGCGACGGCGCGCAGCTCGGGGGAGCCACGTGCGCGACCCTCGGGTTCGGCGCGGACGGACGCTCGGCTGCGGCACCGACTGCACCTTCGACGTGCGCGCGTGCGGACGGTGCGGGAACGGCCGGATCGATCCCGGCGAGGTGTGCGACGGCTACGCCGTCACGGCCGTGTGCGAGAACGGCGGTCGAGCGGTGTGCCGTCCGGACTGCCGGGGGCTCGACCTCGCCAACAGCTGTCGCGACGTCACGGGCCCGTGCGGCGACGGGATGCGCGAAGGCGGCGAGCAGTGTGACGGATCCGACACGCCGGGCTGCCAGGCGCTCGGGTTCGACGCCGGCCTCGCGGCCTGCCGGATGGACTGCACGGTCGACCCGTCCGGGTGCACGCGGTGCGGCAACGGCCAGAAGGAGCCGGGCGAGCCGTGTGACGGCGCCGACCTCGGGGGCGCGAGCTGCCCCGAGGGCGGGACGCTCCGCTGCGCCGACGACTGCAGCCAGCTCGACCGGTCAGGCTGCTTTTTCTGTGGGAACGGCCGCCGCGAGGGCGACGAGGAGTGCGATGGCGGCGATCTCGGCGGCGCCGGCTGCGACGCTCCCGCCGAGCGCGGGGGTGAGCTCCGGTGCACGATGGATTGCCGGCTCGACCGTCTCGGCTGCTGGCGGTGCGGCAACGGGAACCGGGAGCCGGGTGAGCAGTGCGACGACGGCAACCGGTCGAGCGGCGACGGCTGCTCGGCCGACTGCACGAGCGAGTGCGGCGACGGCGTGGTCGAGGGACCGGAGGAGTGCGACGACGGCAACGTCGTCCTGAACGACGGCTGCTCGTTCTGCTCGCTGGACACGCTCTTCGGAGGCGGGGGCGCGGAGGAGACCGACTGCAACCTCGCGTGGGGCGTGGCGGGCGTGCCCGCGGCCCCGGCCGTCGGCTGCACTGACGGCGACGCCTCGTGCGACCAGGGAAGCTCCGCCGGCGATTGCGCGTTCCACGTCACGCTCTGCCTCAATGTCGCCGCCCGGCTGGCGACGCGCTGCGTGCCGAGCGGTATCGCGCGCGTCGCACTCGCCGCGGAGAGCCTCGCGGGGCCGGCGGCGCTCGAGCCCTCCGCGCAGGCGGCCGTGCTCGACACCCTCACCGCCGCGTTCGAATGGGCGCCGGGCACCACCGTCGTCCGCGAGGGGACGACGCTCACGGCGACGCCCCCGATGACGCGCTACGCCGACGTCTGTCGCCCGCTCGCGGTCGTCGTCCCCGCGCGGGCGACGCGCACGGTTGCCCTCCTGGTCACCGATCCGCAAGAGCGGGTGGACGCGGACGCGATCGCCTTCTCGTGCGCCCCGGCGCCGTAATCACTTCTCGTCCACGCAGCGGCCACCAGGCGACCGGCTTCAAGGTGCCGCGCAGGGCGACCGGGCTCGACGTCGCACGCGCGCGATCAGCAAGGCGAAGCTCTTCGCCGCCGAGGGGGCTGTCGAAATCACGGGCGAGGCGGTGCAGATCTCAGTGGATGCATGGCGTTGGCGGTATTGAAGTTGTTGTGCAGCCAGACGTTCGTGTCACAGGTGGGGCCGTTGTCGTCCTCCATGTCGAAGTCGGTGTTGTTCTTCGCGGTGTTGCTCTTGACGGTGTTCCCGGTGGCTCCGGACCGCAGGACGATCCCGCTGCCGTTGCCGTTGACCGTGTTGGAGAGGACGCGGGTCCGGTGACACCAGGATAAACATCGACCCCATTGAGGCTGTCGTTGAGCACCTGACTGCTCCGGACGGTGTTGTTATCGCTATTTTCAGAGATCAGCACCCCCTCCGCCTGGTTGCCTGCGATGACGCTCGAGGAGATTTTGCTGGAGCTGATGACGTTGTTGCTTGAGGACAGGAACAAGTCGTAGCCTACTGCCGAGTTTCCCACCACCCTGTTCCCCTGAAAGTTATTATGGTTCTGTCAAGAGTGCCCGGGGCCACGGCCGCGCCCTCGCCAGGAGCCGGCGGAACCGATGCGGGGCGAGCGGCTCGGCAATTTGCCAGCCGAGGTCCATCACCTGGCGGATGCCAGCATCGAAGTCGCACGGTCCCGGCTGGGCGAGTACCCGTCCATGGCGGCCTCGAGGGCGGCCCCAGGCGCGCCGAGGAAGGTGAGTAGCTCAGCGGTGTCGTCCGGGGGTCATGCCGTCCGTTGCGGCCACCGCCCGCAGCGTCGCACCTGCGGGGGCCGCGCCACCGCCGTGATGGCCTCCCGCTGGGCGGGGACAGGCGGATCACGATCCCATCGCGGATCCAGGCGAGACCAGGACGGGTCAGGGACATCGGACGTTGGCCCGCGAGGATCTCGCGCCTCGCCGCTCAGCCCTCGAGCGCCCGAACGAAGAGCGCGCGCACGTCCGCGATCTGGCGGTCGAGCGTCTCGGCCTGCCAGCCATCGGTCGGGACCGGCGGATGCACGACCACCTCGATGGTCGCCGGACGGATGACCAGCCCGTGCTTCGGGAGGGCGTCGAGCGTGTTCCGGAACACGATCGGCACGATGGGGACGCCGGCCCCCATCGCGATGTGGAAGGCGCCCTTCTTGAACGGCCCGACGCGCGGCGTGGCGCTCCGCGTCCCCTCGGGCGCGATCACGAGCGACGTCCCCGCCCGGAGCGCGGCGATCGCCGGCCGGAGCGCCGCGATCGCCTTCTGGCGGTCGAAGCGGTCGATGAACACCGTGCCCGCGAGCGCAAAGGCGGGCCCGAAGAGCGGGTTCCGTCGCGCCTCCTGCTTCGCCACCCCGACGAAATCACGCCGCAGCAGCTTGCAGAGAAGCAGCATGTCGATCGCACTCTGGTGGTTGAAGACGAAGACCGCCGGGCGATGCGACCAGAGGTGCTCCTCGCCGCGCACCTGGAGGCGGACGCCGGCCAGCGCGGTGCCAAACTCGCCCCAGGTGGTGATGGCGAGGTTCACCATGTCGCGCCGGCTCCAGTTGAGCACCCCGGGCACGGCACCCAGCGCGAACGACGGCACGATGCTCGCGAGCGCGAGCGAGGAGCGCACGACGTCGGTCAGGCCCGGCGTCCCGCGCGTGGTGAAGCGGCGCGCTGGCCAGCCGCGCAGCGCGGCGATGGCCGCGAGGCGGCGGTCGGCGTTCGTCGGGCGTGGCCGGCCGACGATCTCGAGCAGCGGCAGGTCCTCGTGGCTGTCGGTGTAGAAGTAGCTCTGGGCGAGGTCGAGGCCGCGCTCGCGGGCGAGGTCGCGCGCCGCCATCGCCTTGCCGCCGCCGTAGACCGTGGGCCAGAGGTGGCGGCCGGTGAGGCGCCCGTCCCGCACCTCGAGCCGCGTGCAGAGCACGTTCGGGATGCCGAGCTCGCGCGCGATCGGCTCGACCTGGTAGCGGGTGGCCGACGAGACGACGGCGAGCGTGTGACCGCGGCGCCGGTGCGCCTGCACGAGCGCGCGCGACTCGGGGTAGATCGCGGTCGCGAGCGCGCGCGCGAAGATGCGCTCGGCGAGCTCGTCCAGCTCCTGCTCCGGCACGTCGCGCAGCCAGGCAGCCGTCGCGGCGATCAGGCCCGAGAAGCCGAGGCGCCCGAGTTGGAAGCGCGCCGTGCTCAGCAGCGCGGCAGCCAGGTCGCGGGCGCGCATCCGCCCGCTCGCCAGCCGATCGCGCAGGAACGCCACCGCCGAGAAGCCGGCGATCAGCGTGCCGTCCAGGTCGAAGAAGGCGCCCACCGCCGGCCCGGCGGGGCCCTCGTCGATCTCGCGGGTCAGGTCGGCGTGGAGCGCCATACAAAGCCGTCTCGGAAGATACCTCCGGCCCGGGCCCGCGGTCGAGGCACCGCCCGGCTTCCCGCCAGGCGCCGGGCATGGCTAGAATCCGCGCCGGTGGCGGTCCCCTCGACCCTGGCGCCCCCGCCCTCCTGGCCCTCGGCCGGGGGGCGGCGCGTCGTCTTCCTGCTCGATGCCTCGAGCCCGCTCGAGCGGCGGCTTCTCGAGCGGTGGATCGAGCGCGCGCGCCCCGAGGGCATGGGGCCCGGGGCCTACGACGTCGTGGCGATCCCTCCTTCGCGCCGGCGGCGGCGCGCGGGGCGCGTCGATCCGCGGCTCGAGGCGGCGCTCGCGGGGGGCGACGACCCGCTGCTTGCGCCCCTGCGCGTCGCCTGGCTGCCGGCCGAGCAGGACGGGGTGCGGCCGGCGCGTCTCGCCCAGCTCCTCACCCTCGGCGACCCGCGCGACCCGGGCCGGCTCCGCCAGGGGCGGGTGCTGCGACGGCACCCGCACCGCTGCCGCATCGTCGCGGGCGAGCCGGCGCCGGCCTCGGAGCTGCGCGAGCGCTGGCGGCGCGCCGGCGGTGCCGACGTCGCACACACCGCCGGGCTCCCGGACTTCGTCGCGCGGCAGGCGGCGCTCGCGCTCGAGCGCGCGGAGCGGCGGCTCCGCGGCGCACGCTACAAGGTGCCGCGCTTCGTCGAGGAGGAGATCGTCGCGCGGCCCGTCTTCCGCGGCGGCATCGCGCGCCTCGCCCGGACCCTCGGCCGCGACGAGGCGGGTGTGGCGCGCGATGCACGCCGCTACCTCCGCGAGATCGCCGCGCACCACAGCCCGCACGCGATCGACCTCGCGGCCAACCTGATCCGCTTCATGTACACGCAGGGCTACGGCGAGGCGCTCCACTACGACCGCGCGCAGCTGGAAGCCCTGGCCGCGCTCGGCCAGCGCCACCCGCTCGTCTTCCTGCCGACCCACAAGT
>VBKJ01000001.1 GCA_005879795.1 Deltaproteobacteria bacterium | reverse complement strand
GATGGGGGCCATGGAGAGCGCAGCGCGGTCGCTGTGAAGGATACCGTAGGTCTTCGACATTGCCTCGACGACCACGAAGTAGGCGAGCGTGAACGCCACCGAGACGAGCGTGATGCCGACGTCGGCGAAGTAGTGCTCGGCAACGAGTGCAACCAGGATGGCGGACCCGTTCTGCACGAACATGACCGCGAGGTAGATCGAGTTCAGATACGGAGCGGGGTCGCGCTCGATTTCTTCGAGGAGGGCGGCGTTGCGGCGGCCTTCCTGGCGGAGCGCGCCAGCACGGAACCGAGTCATCCGGCTGAACGACGACTCAGCAATCGCCAGGATCGAACCGAAGAGAACAAGCCCGACGACGAGGCCCGCGACCCACATCATGTCGTGTCCGCTCTGGGGTGAACGCTAGCAACTGTCGTGATTCCCCACAAACCGACCGGTGACTCGTTCGGTCACTGAGCGGTGCCCGCCGACTGTCGGCTTCGCCCATCGGGAGCCCGCGAACGCAACTGCGGTTCGCGCGCCCGAAGAGCCGCCGCGGGATCACAGAGCTAACTAACGGTGTCGGGAAGAGCCCGGCGCCCCTACCGCGGTCCCGGGCCCTGGAGATACCGGAGCAGGTCGGAGTCGGGCGAGAGCACGACGGTCGTCCCCCCAGCGAAGATCTTCTCGTAGCTCTCGAGCCGACGCAGGAAGCCGTAGAACTCCGGGTCCTGGCCGAAGGCACGGGCGTAGGTGGCGATCGCCTGCGCATCCCCCTCACCGATCATCCGCTGGCTCTCCTCGTACGCCTTCGCCACGAGTATCTCGCGCTCCTTGTCGGCCGACGCCCGGATCTTCCGTGCTCGCTCCTCGCCCTCGGCGCGGTAGCGCTTGGCGATCCGCTCGCGCTCAGCTCGCATCCGAGCGTAGACGCTGGCCTGCACCTCGGTCGGTAGGTCGGCCCGCTTGATGCGGACGTCGACGACCTCGATGCCGAAGGAGGCGGCCATCTCCCGGGTGCCGGCGGTGACCACCTGCATGATCCCCTCACGCTTCTCGCGGATGAAGTCCGCGAAGTTGTGCTTGGCGATCTCCTGGCGCAGCCGCGCGAAGATGATGTCGTCGAGGCGCGCCATGGCGCCCCGGGTGTCGCGCACGGTGCGGTAGAACTCCAGGGGGTCGCTGATGCGCCAGCGCGAGACGTGGTCGACGGCCAGCCGCTTCTTGTCGAGCGTCAAGTACTCGGCCGCTTGGACGTCGGTCGCCAGGATACGCCGCTCGAAGCGGCTGAGGGTCTGGACGACGGGAAGCTTCACGTAGAGGCCCGGCTCCCGGATCGTCCGCACTGGCTTGCCGAACTGGGTGATGAGGGCCTGCTGCCACTCGCCCACGACGAAGACGGTCTGGGAGAGAACCAGGAGCGCGACGACGATGGCGCCGATCACGAGCCGTGCCATGTGCTCACCTGCTGGCGCTCGCCGCAGGCGGGCTCTTCGGCTCCGGTGCGGCGGCAGGCGCGGCGACCAGGTCCTTCAGGGGGAGGAAGGGGAGAACGCGGCCCTGGTTTCCGTTGGTGTCCAGGAGGAACTTCTGCGTCCCGGGCAGGATCTTCTCGACGCTCTCCAGGTACAGGCGGTGGCGGGTCACGCCCTTGGCCTTCTGATACTCCTCGAGCACCTTCAAGAACCGCGCGGCGTCTCCCTGCGCTCGGATCGCACGTTGCGCCTTGTAGGCCTCGGCCTGCTGGAGCATCTGTGCGGCCTCGCCCCGCGCCTTGGGAACGACGTCCTCGCCGTAGCCCTCGGCCTCCTTGATGAGTCGCTCCCGATCCTCCCATGCTCGCACCACGTCGTGGAAGGCCTCGCGCACGTCCTTCGGGGGGTCGACCACCAAGAGCCGCGCCTCGGTGACCAGCAAGCCGGTCTCATAGGTGTCGAGGAGCCCTTGGAGCTGCGTCTTCACCCTCCCTTGCACCTCCACGCGGCCGTCGGTCATGGTGTAGTCGATGGTGTTCTGGCCGACCACGCTCCTCAGCGCGACCTCGGCCGAAACGCGCAGCGCGCCCTCCGGATCGTTGGCGCGAAAGAGAAACTTCACGGGATCTTGCACCAGGTACTGGACGAAGAGCTGGACATCCACGATGTTCTCGTCGCCCGTCAGCATCAGGGCCTCCTCCGGGACTGGCAGGGTCCGTCCCTCGGAGGCACGGAAGCCGATCTCGGCCCGGCGGACGCGCGCTACGTCCACGACGTGGCGGGTCTGGATTGGCGAGGGCAGGCGGTAGCGCAGCCCCGGCTCGGTCTGGGACCAAAGCATCCCGAAGTGGAGAACTACTCCCCGCTCGCCAGGACCCACGATGTAGAGTCCCGAGGCGAGCCAGAGCAGCAGCACGACCGCCAGGACGATTGCGCCCGCGCGTCCGCGCCCGAGCCGCCGCAGGATGTTGTGCAGCTCATCGACGCCTTCCCTGAAGTCGGGCACCGGGAACGACTCGCCGCCGCGGGGTTGGCGCGCCATTGTCATGCCTTCGACCCGAGCGTCACGACGGTCCCGGCCAAGGCGAGCAGCCCGATGACGAGGGTTGCTTTCAGGGGTCTTCTTCCTTGCCGTGGCCGTGATATACGGCGAAGACCGCTAGGAGCGCGTCGGTCCACGCGGGTTCGCGGTCGGCGTCGAGCCACACGACCCACAGCTCTTCGTCGAGTCGCGCCTCGAAGGCGACATCAGCCGCCGTGTTGTCGGTTCCTTCGGGAATCCGTGCCATCAGGCTTCCCCTGACCTCGTGAAGCATTCGCGACCTGGGTCTTGGGAGTCTCTGTACGGGCCCGTGGCGCTGCCTGACAAATGCATAATTCAGCTGCTACTGGTCGAAAAATCCGATGGCTGATCTGAGTCGTGGATGCGTCCGGTACTCGACTGCGAGCACGTCTTCGCGAAACTCGACGCTCGAAGAGTGATGATTGGCCGCTCGACCTCTCGGTGGGCGGTGCGTGCTTCGGTGTGGCGCTTGGCACCGCGCTCGGAAGTGCCGGGATCACGCTCTCGTGGCGCCGGGCGACTTGATACTTCGGCTTTCTCGAGGAGTCGCGTCTCGAATTTTCTATTTGATCCGCGGTGCCCCTCAGGGGTACGAAGGTGGGGGATTAGGCGGGTTGAATGCGCTCCGCCAGGGTGCGTGAACCGCTCATGAGGGTGTACAGTGCAGACACTGTTGGGCGACCTGCTGAGCCCGCGGTGCGCGGAGTCGGGACATGCCGTTAATGGGGGAAAGCGCGAGACGAACGATCCTCTGGATCGTCGTGGGTCTCGTTGCCTTGAGCTTCGTGGGGCTGGACCTGCTGTTCGCGCTGCGGCCGTGACGGTCGGACTCGAAACAGTTCCGGAGAACCCCGGGTTCAAACCGGGAGTAGCAGTGCCGGCTTCTGCGCGGCGCCAGCCACTCCTCAGATCCAGCTAGCCGTTCGCGCCGGCTCTCGACGGACCCTCACGTCGACCCCGCGGCGCCCGAGCCGGGCGAACTCTTCCTGGATGACCGCCAGGTCCACGTCGTTGGCGCTCCCCGGCACGGTCACCTCGAGCTGCGCGCCTCGACCGGCGCGCGCCGCCTCCTCCGCGATGACCTCCATGGTATACGGAGTGAGTTCTCCCGCCCGCTCGAGGCTGGCGGCCTCACCCGAGGCGGGGACGACCCGGGCCTTCACGAAAAGAGGTCGCGACGTCAGTCGTTCATGTCCCCGGCCGCCGTTGAAGGATACCATGACGGCGTCGACAAGGTCTCGGTACGTTCGGATGTGGTCGAACGTGCGCCGCGACAGCGCGATACTGAACTCCGACTCGAGGACGAGACCGAGCTCCAGCAGATCGAGCGAGTCCGCGGCGAGATCATCCATGAGCGATACCTCGGGCACTATCTCTTCGACATCGACGCCAAGCTGCTCGGCGACCAGCTGCTGCATCCGCGACTCCACGGCTGAGCGTAGCCACCCCTCACTACTCGGGATCCGGGGCCTGGCAGCCGTGGTCTGGGCTTCGGGCGCGTCCTGTATGGAGAGCTCGTGTTCGCACGCCCCAACGACGCGCGACGGCGGTGAGCTCGCCGCCCGGGCCGAGGCCAGCCGGGACGCAGAACGCGGGGCCAGCGACCGATTTGATCTGGTTCCCACTCCCTGATTTACCCGCGCAGGGCCCGCCACCGTGCCGAGCGCACCGAGTGTCATCAGCGCCAACCCCAGGGCTACACGCATCCTTCGTAGCATTCCCACGCCCTCCTTCGCCTTCACACGCGGAACCGAGCGTCAATCTCCACCCCGACGACACCCTCGATCTCGGCGGCCCGATACTTGAGGAAGAGAACGTCGGCTGGATCGTCGAACGTAGCGGCGAGCCTGACGAAACCCTCGTTGACTTCGGCTTTGACGCCCGCCCCGTGAAGGCGCCGGTATTCCTGCGCCATGGCGACGATCCGCCGAGCGATCTCCACGTCACTCAGGGGCAGGACCGGGATGACGCGGATCTCGTTCTCGACTTCTCGCACACCCGGGCTGTGCCACGCGATTTGCTCATACCGGATCTTCTGGCTGTACAGTCGCACCATCCCTGATAGGACGACGGCTCCCTGCCGCGCATGCACGATGACCCGCGTCCCGGCCAGGCTCTCGTCCTGCCGTGTCTGCTCCTCGATCCACCGGGCGAGCGCGCGATCCTCCGGCGCGGCTTGTCCTGACATCGGCGCGACCAGCAGTGCGCCGGCGAAGAGCGGGATTACGAAACCCAGCGGGGGGAGCCAGCGGAGCTGGACGCTTCGACCAGGACTGCCCCTCATTGGCCGCCCGCCCGCCGCAGCAGCCGCGGATCTTCAGCGTCTGGCTCGGCGCCTCCGTCTGCGGGCGCCTTCGCAGCCGCGAAGACACGTGGCCTGAGCCATGACACCACGGCCGCCAGCGCGAGCACCACCGCGATGACGCCCAGCGAGGTCAAGGTCGAGATCTCGTAGATGTCCGTGAGCAGCATCTTCACGCCGACGAAGCTCAGCACGGCGGCCAGGCCGATGTTCAGATACGCCACGCGCCGGATCATGCCGGCCACGAGGAAGAACATCGCGCGCAGGCCCAGGATGGCCAAGATGTTGGAGGTGTAGACGATGAACGGATCGCGCGTCACGGCGAAGATCGCCGGGATCGAATCGAGAGCGAACACTAAGTCGGCAGTCTCTATGCAAATCAGGACGAGCAGGAGCGGTGTGGCGCATCGACGGCCCGCCTTCACGATCGTGAAGCGCGCTCCGTGGTAGTCGGACACCGACGGCACGAGCCGCTTGAAGAGCCGGAAGAGGACGTTCCGCTCCGGGTGCACCCCGCCGTTCGCCGCCAGGAGGAGTTTGATGCCGGTGAGCACCAGGAACCCGCCGAAGACGTACATCACCCAGTGGAATGCTGCGAGCAATGCGGCGCCGAGCAGGATGAACACCGCCCGCAGGACCAGCGCGCCAAGGATGCCCCAGAAGAGAACCCGGTACTGATAGACCGCCGGCACCGCGAAGGTCGAGAAGACGACGAGGAAGATGAAGATGTTGTCGACGGCAAGCGCCCTCTCGATGAGGTAGCCGGTCAGGAACTCGAGTCCGCGATT